>CAJUQN010000005.1 GCA_910588625.1 uncultured Oscillospiraceae bacterium | reverse complement strand
CATACTTCTCCTCTCATTTCCTGACCCCCTTTCCGGACGCTTTTTCCGTCCTCTTAGGAGTCTATCTTTTTTTCCTCACCTCCGCCACAAAATTACATTTTTTCCTCGGCGTTTTTTTACATTTTATCACTGGCGCTGACAGTTCCTGCCGGTACAGGGGAGAGCCCATGACAAACTTCTGCGCCATGAGATATGCCGCAGCCTCTGGCGTGGCAAAGCTGCCGGGGATGAAGTTCGGCTCTCTGGGAGCCTTCACCATGGTCGTCTCCGTATTTTCCTTCTCGCATTTCCGGCAGGCATAGGTGTAGTACCTGTCCTCCACAACCACTGCCTTGGCCGGGACCAGCTTCAAACGCCGGCGTGCTTCCTTGCCAATTTCGGTCATGGTACTCCCGCATTCCGGGCAGACCAATTCCTCCTCCGGAAGACGGTGTTCCACCACCTCCACCGGTACGTTTTCAGGCAGTTCGTCCAACGTGTATTCATGCTTCTTGGCCAGTCCGTCTATTCCTCGCCGCAGGTCCGTGTACCCGCAGGCTATGTACACATGATCCGCTCCCTTAAAATCTGTCAGCATTCTTTCAGCGCTTGGATGATGGTCCGGACCGTTTCTGCGTCTGCTCCTGCATGTATTTCTATCCGCAGCTCTCCGCTTTCTATGCTTGCCGCTGTCCCCCTGCCTGCAGGTCCGGCTGAAATTTCTGTGAAACACATCTCTGCTTCTGTTGTTACCGCCTGAAACACTTTTCGCTGCCAACTGTAGTATGTGGACAACGGGATACCTTGATCTGTGCACCACTCGCTGACTTTCTGTCCGCTTTTTTGGCACGCCTCCACTCGCTGCACCCATTCTGGCAGTTGGTTGTAATGATTCGCTTTTTGAAGCCCTCGCTCCATATTTTACCCCCCCAAAAAAAGAAAATACTTCGATTACATGTAGTCCTGGATACTACCTAAGAGTACACGGCACTACACCAGACTCTATTGTATTTTCTCATTTCCTCTGAGTTCTGGCAAGGCGTGGGGAATTTTGACGCTTACTTTGATTTTGAGGAAGCGCGGGAGCAATCCCAAACTGCCCAAGACCAAAATAATGCGAAAGTCGGCGCAGCTTGACGCTGCGCCGACCCTCGCTTAAAATGTTTTCTTACGTCACCGCCCCATTCAGCGGCGGTTTTGTTCATTCGAGCCCTAAATCCTGGTTGATGTGCTCCCGCAGCGCGTCAAAGGACTCGATGCTCAGGTCGTGCTCAATGCGGCAGGCGTCCTGAGCGGCCACAGCCTCGGACACACCCAGATGGATAAGCCATTTGGTCAGCAGCAGGTGCCGCTCGTAAATACGCCGGGCGATCTCCAGCCCGTCGTCGGTCAGCGTCAAAAACCCCCCCGGGTCCATGACCACGAAGCCCCCCTCCCGCAGCAGGCTCATGGCCCGGCTGACGCTGGGTTTGGAGAAGCCCAGATGCTGGGCCACGTCGATGGACCGCACCGGTCCCTTTTCCCCCAGAGCCAGGATGGCCTCCAGATAGTTTTCAGCAGATTCGTGGATGTTCATACGCTCACTCCTGATTTATAGTTCGCCTATGCTTACTACATCCAAATATACCACAAATCCCCGGAAAAGGCAACCAGTTTTTCCTACAGGACGGAACGCAGGAAGTCCAAATCCTCCTGGGTGGTGGACCAGCTGGTACAAAAGCGCACCACCGTCTGCTTCGGGCCCCACTTTTCCCAGAAGCCGTAGGACACCTGCCGCTTCAGCCCCTCCAGCTTGGCGTCGTCCAGGATGACAAACTGCTGGTTGGTGGGGGACTCCAAGTAGAACTCCACACCCTTTTTGTGGAGGATGGCCTTCAGCTCCTCCGCCATCTCGATGGCGTGGCGGCTCAGCTCGAAGTAGAGGCCGCCGGTGAACAGCGCGTCGAACTGGACCCCCAGCAGGCGGCCCTTGGCCAGCAGCGCCCCCCGCTTTTTGACGGCGTTGACAAAATGGGGCGGGCGGTTGTTTTTGGTAAACACCACCGCCTCGCCGCACAGCGCCCCCACCTTGGTGCCGCCGATGTAGAACACGTCGCACAGGCTGGCAATGTCCGCCAGGGTCACGTCGGTATCCCGGCTCATCAGGCCGTAGCCCAGACGGGCCCCGTCCAAAAACAGGGGCAGCTCATAGGCCTGACACACCCGGGACAGCTCCACCAGCTCCGCCATGGTGTAGAGCGTGCCCAGCTCTGTGGGGTGGGAGATATACACCATTCCTGGGAACACCATGTGCTCCCGGTTCTCGTCGCTGTAGAAGGCCCTGAGAAAGCCCGCCAGCGTATCCGCCGTCAGCTTTCCCTCCTCATCGGGCAGCTCCATCACCTTGTGGCCGGTGTACTCGATGGCCCCGGCCTCGTGGGTGTTGACGTGGCCGGTCTCCGCTGCCACCACGCCCTCGTGCTCCCGGAGCATGGTAGAGATGACGGTCAGGTTGGTCTGGGTGCCGCCGGTAATCAGTTCCACCTGGGCGTCGGGACAGCCACAGGCGGCGCGGATTTTCTCTTTGGCACTGGCGCAATAGGGGTCCTCGCCGTAGCCGGGGAGGGGTTCCAGGTTGGTCTCCACCAGGCGCTTGAGCACCTGGGGATGGGCCCCCGCAATATAATCACTGGCAAATGAAATCATGGCCTCGCCTACTTTCTCTTCTTCATTGGAGTGTATATTATAGCACAATTCATATGGAAAGAAAATACCGTCTTTTTCCGCCAACTTTGCTGCATTTTTTGCGCAGGGCCTTGCCAACAGAGCAAAAAGACGATAAAATGGCCTTGGAATATGGGGCGGCGCTTACCGCCTGTCAGGAGATGGATATATATGATAGATGTGAAGATCTGGAATCAGGAGAGTACCGACTGGCGGTTTGTCATGGAGCGCGGCGGGGACTGCGCCCCCCTGACCCTGCGGGCGGTGGGGCCGGACCACGCCCTGGTGGTAAACCTGGGACAGGACGCCACGGCGGAGACCGCCCGCCGGGGCGCCGCCAAGGCGGTGAAGGCCGTCCGGGAGCTTGGGGCCCAGTCCCTTCTGTTAGACGTGACCGGGATAAAGCGGGCGCTGGGCGCGGAGGGCCTGGCCGCCGCGGCCCAGGGAGCAGAGCTGGCCTGCTACCGCCAGGAGTGCTGGAAGGAGCAGGAGGACAAGCCCTTTACCCTCTATATCGCCGGGGCCGAGGACATGGACGCCGAAGCCGTCCTTCAGCGGACCCGCGCCGTTACCCGCGCCGTATGCCTGGCCCGGGACATGACCAACCGCCCTGTCAATATGCTAACCCCGGCCCTCATGGCCGTGACCATGGCCGAGGCCGCGGAAAAAGCGGGCGTCGAGGTAGATATCCTCCGCAAAAAGCAGACCCGCGCCCTGGGCATGGGCGCTTACCACGCCGTGGGGGACAGCGCCGCCCATCCGCCCCGGCTCATCGTACTGCGCTGGAAGGGCGGCAAAAAGGGGGACGCTCCCATCGCCCTGGTGGGTAAGGGCGTCTGCTTCGACACCGGTGGATACAACATCAAGACTGGGCCGGGGCTGAAGGTCATGCGCTCCGACATGGCCGGGGCCGCGGCGGTGTGCGCCGTGGTGCTGGCGCTGGCGGAAAACAAGGTCCCCATCAACGTGACGGCGGTCATTCCGGCGGTGGAGAACCGCATCTCCCCGGAGAGCATGGTCCCTGGCGATGTGGTCCGCTCCATGTCCGGCAAGACCATCCAAATCAACAACACCGACGCTGAGGGGCGGCTCATCCTGGCCGACGCCATCACCTATGCCATCCAGGAGGAGAAGGCTGGCCGGGTGGTGGACATCGCCACCCTCACCGGGGCCTGCGCCAACACCCTGGGCCACCTCACCGCGGGGCTGGTCAGTAACAGCGACGAGCTGTGCGGCCAGCTGCTGAGCTCCGCGCAAAAGACCGGCGAGCAGTATTGGCGTTTCCCCACCTTCCCAGAGTACAAGAAGATGATCGAGAGCCCGGTGGCCGACCTGTCCAACCAGTCCAACGACGGCTGCGGAGCCATCACCGCGGGGATGTTCCTGATGGAGTTCGCGGGGGATACACCCTGGGTCCACGTGGACATCGCGGGCACCGCCTGGACCGACCAGGCCCGCCGGGAGTATCAGACCGTAGGCGCCACCGGCGCGGGGGTGACCACCCTGTACCAGCTGTGCGCGGACTTGGCAGACAACTGAACGATCACATACCCAAGGAGGGAACCGCCGTGAAAATTCTCATCGTAGAGGACGACAAGCCCTTAGCCGGCTCCCTCCGGGCATTGCTGGAGGACAAGGGCTATCAGGTGGAGAACGCCTATGACGGCGAGGCGGGGGTGCAGTATTCCCTGCTGGGGGTGTATGACCTCATCATCCTGGACGTAATGCTGCCCAAGCTGGATGGCTGGCAGGTGGTCCGGCAGCTGCGCTCACAGCATTGCGCCGTCCCCATTCTCATGCTCACCGCCCGCTGGTCGCTGGAGGACCGGGTGGAAGGGCTGAACGCCGGGGCGGACTACTACCTCACGAAACCCTTTGACACGCGTGAGCTGTTGGCCTGTGTCAACGCCCTGCTGCGCCGCCAGGGCGGGCAGGTGGACGAGCTGCGCTTTGGCAACACGGCGCTGGACCTGGACTCCTGCACCCTGGCCTGCGGGGAGAAGTGGGTGCGGCTGTCGGCCAGGGAGTTTGATGTCATGCGCTGCCTCATGCAGGCTAAGGGCCGCAACCTGCCCAAGGAGACCATCCTGGCCCGGGTGTGGGGGTATGACTCCAACGCCGTGGAGAACCATGTGGAGGTGTATGTGGGCTTTCTGCGGAAAAAGCTGAACAGCATCGGCTCCAACGTGCGCATCGAGGCGGTGCGGCGGCTGGGGTATCATTTGGAGGCTGACGAAGCATAAAAGCGCGCCCCGCTCGATTGAGCGGGGCGCGCTTGGTTCAATATCTCAGGATGAAGTAGATCACATACACCCAGCTCATGAGGCCGTGAATGATGGCCCAGCCCACCGAGCGCCAGGTAGTATAGCTGATAACCATGGCCAGGGCGCTTCCGAAGCTGACGCCTGCCTTTGCCGCGCTGCCCGCGCTCAGGCCCCCTTTTTTATCCTCCATGATTCTACCCCCTTTACAGCAGGATGACCCCCGCCTCTTTACAGGCCTCTAACGTGCGGGGGTCCCAGATGGACGCCTGGACCTCGCCAATGTGGGCCTTGCCCAGCAGGAACATGGACACCCGGCTCTGTCCGATGCCGCCGCCGATGGTCAGGGGCAGCTCCCCGGCCAGCAGGGCCTTATGGAAGGGAAGCTCCCGGCGCTCGTCGTGGCCGGAGATGGACAGCTGTTTGTCCAGAGATTCCGGGGATACCCGGATGCCCATGGAGGAGATCTCAAAGGCGTGACCCAGCAGGGAGTTCCACACCAGGATATCTCCATTCAGCGCCCAGTCGTCGTAATCCGGAGCCCGGCCGTCGTGGGGTCTGCCGGATTTCAGCGCCCCACCGATGCCCATGAGGAAGGTGGTGGGGTGGTCCTTCACCCACTGGTCCTCCCGCTCCTTGGAGGACAGCTCGGGCCACAGGTCCTCCAGCTCCTGGGCGGTGACGAAGGACACCTCCCGGTCAATCAGCGGCAGAGTAGTCAGCTGGGGGTATACCGAGCGCAGGGTCTGCTGAGTGTTGGCCAGAGCGTTGACGATGGTAGCCACTACACCCTTTAAGTAGTCCACGTTCCGGTCCCGGGGGGCAATGACCTTCTCCCAGTCCCACTGGTCCACGTAGACGGAGTGGAGATTGTCCAGCTCCTCGTCCCGGCGGATGGCGTTCATGTCGGTGTACAGCCCCTCCCCCACGGAAAACTGGTAGCGGTGGAGGGCCATCCGCTTCCACTTCGCCAGGGAGTGGACCACCTGGGCGTCCCGGCCCGCGTCGGGCACGTCGAAGGACACCGCCCGCTCCACGCCGTTCAGGTCGTCGTTCAGGCCGGTGGACGCCTCCACAAACAGCGGCGCGGACACCCGGCGCAGGTTCAGGGACCCGCCCAGATCGTCCTCAAACAGCCGCTTGAGCAGGCCGATGGCCTTCTGGGTGTCGTACAGGTTCAACAGGGGGGCGTACCCCTGGGGGATGACGGTAGTCAGCATAGCCTTTGCTCCTTTACTCTGTTAAATCAAAACACATTATACAGTTCCTCAGAAAAAAATGCAAATGGAATTGTCTTTTCCAATTCGATATGGTATAATTTCTATATATCGCTGTGATAGAGCTGGGTTTTCCGGCAAACTGCCCAGCCTGTGAGCACACCGCCTGCGAGGATTGTTTCTTTAGAAAGGACAAAAAAGCATGATATTTGAGTTCCAACGGCTGAGCCAAAACAACGCCCTTATCATCGCAAACAGGTGGAAATATGACGGCGCGTATTCCTTTTACGATATGACCGCCGATTTGGAGGATTATGAGGAATTTATTGACGAGGGCCTGCGAAACGCGAACGACCACTACCAGGCGATGTCCAATGGCGGTCTTGCCGGCTTTTTCTGCGTGGTCCAAGACGGCCCGGTCATTGAGATCGGATTGGGTTTGAGGCCGGACCTGTGCGGAAACGGCGTGGGAAAGGGTTTCGTAAATCAGGTGGTCAGCTTTATCGGCGCACATTACCAATTTGACAAGCTGGTCATGCACGTGGCCGCGTTCAACCAACGGGCGGTGAAGGTATACCGCCGCTGTGGATTTCGGGACGTCAAAGTGATCCAACAAAGCTCCAACGGCGGCGTCTATGAGTTTTTGGTCATGGAAAAAGCGCGATAACTTCAGGAAACAGACAGGAGACGATACCAATGGTTCCAAATTTTGAGGCAAAACTCAAGGAGTACGCCCACCTGCTGGTGAAGGTGGGCCTGAACGTCCAGCCGGGGCAGACCCCCAGCATAGAAAGCAGCATCGAATACGCCGCACTGACCCGGCTGTGCGTGTCCGCCTGCTACGACTGCGGGGCCCGGGACGTGGTGGTCAACTACAGCGACGATCTCAACACCCGGGAGCGCTTCCTCCGGGCGGACGCCGCCGTGTTCCAGGAATATCCCAGCTACCAGAAGGCCCGGTTCGACTGGATGCTGGAGCAGGATTGCCCCCGGCTGTCCATCGTGGGCTCCGACCCGGAGCTGCTGCGCGGCGTGGACCCCGCCCGCATCCAGGCCCGCCGGAAGGCGTCCGGCCCCCCGACAAAGCCCTACTTCGACGCACTGACCGCCAACAGATTCCAGTGGTGCGTAGGCTCCTATCCCACCCGGCCCTGGGCGGAAAAGGCGTTCCCGGATAAAAAGGGCCAGGACGCCGTGGATGCGTTCTGGGAGGCCATTTTCTCCGTGTGCCGCATCACCGGGGACGGAAAGGCCGTGGAGCGCTGGAAGGAGCACATTGCCGCCACCGCCCGCCGGGCCAAGGCGCTCAACGAGTACCAATTCCAAACCCTGCGCTACACCAATTCCCTGGGCACCGATCTGACCATCCGCCTGCCGGAAAACCATGTGTGGGCCGGGGGCAGCGAATTTACCCCGGAGGGGGTGGAGTTCGTGGCCAACATCCCTACGGAGGAGATCTTCACCGCCCCCCGCTGGGACGGGGTGGACGGCCGGGCATACGCCGCCCTGCCCCTGGCCATGGACGGCAATTTGGTGAAGGACTTCTATCTGGACTTCAAGGACGGCCGCATCGTGGATGTACACGCCGGGGAGGGGGAGGAATATCTGCGCCGGACCATTGACACCGACGAGGGCGCCCACTACCTGGGCGAAGTGGCCCTGGTGCCCTACGATTCCCCCATCCGCAATACCGGGATCTTGTTCTACGAGACCCTGTTTGACGAAAACGCCTCCTGCCATCTGGCCTTCGGCGAGGCGTACCCCAGCTGTGTCAGGGGCGGCGAGGATATGTCCCCGGAGGAGCAGAAGGCGGCGGGCCTCAACCGCTCCATCACCCATGTGGACTTCATGGTGGGTACACGGGACCTGTCCATTGTGGGAACCACCCACGACGGCAGAGAGATTCCCGTGTTTGTGGACGGCAATTTCGCATTCTAACAAATTTAATAATAAACCAGGAGGAATGGACCAATGGACTACAAAAAAGCGTATGAGCAGTGGCTGAACTCCCCCGCCCTGTCTGAGGCGGAAAAGGCGGAGCTAACCGCCATCGCCGGGGACGAGAAGGAGATCGAATCCCGCTTCTTCTCCCAGCTGGAGTTTGGCACTGCCGGACTGCGCGGCACCATGGGCGTGGGCCTGTATCGTATGAACATCCACGTCATCCGCCATGCCACCCAGGCCTTCGCCAACGTCATTTTGAACGAGGGCCCCGAGTCAGTCAAGAAAGGCGTAGCCATCTGCTTCGACTGCCGGAACAACTCCGACGTGTTTGCCAAGGAGGCCGCCTGCATTATGGCCGCAGCGGGCATACCTGTGCGCCTGTTCGAGTCCCTGCGCCCCACCCCCGAGCTGTCCTTCGCTATCCGGGAGTACGGCTGCATCGCGGGCATCAACATCACTGCCAGCCACAACCCCAAGGAGTACAACGGCTATAAGGTTTACTGGTCCGACGGCGCCCAGCTGCCTCCCAACCACGCCGATGAAGTGGCCAAGATCATGCGGGAGTCCGACGTGTTCGACGTGAAGGTGGCCGACTACGACAGAGCCGTGGCCGACGGACTCATCACCATCATGGGCTCTGAGACCGACGAGAAGTTCCTCAAGAACGTCATGGAGCAGGTCAACGACCAGGCGGCGGTGGACGCGGTGGCCGACACCTTCAAGATGGTGTACACCCCCTTCCACGGCACCGGCCACAAGCTGATCCCCGAGGCCCTCAAGCGCCTGGGCATGAAGCACGTCGTCTGCGTGCCCGAGCAGATGGTCATCGACGGCAACTTCCCCACCGTGGCCTCTCCCAACCCGGAAAATCCCGAGGGCTTCTATCTGGCCGTTGACTTGGCCAACAAGGAGGGCGCCGACTTCATCCTGGGCTCCGACCCCGACGCCGACCGGGTGGGCCTGATGGTGCGCACCGCCGACGGCGAGTTCAAGGTGCTCACCGGCAACCAGACCGGCGTGCTGCTGCTGGACTACCTCATCGGCGCCAAGCAGCGCACCGGCAAGATGCCCAAGAACCCCGTGGCCCTCAAAACCATCGTCACCACCGAGATGGCCCGCAAGGTGGCCGAGGTCAACGGCCTGAAGTGCTTCGACACCTTCACCGGCTTCAAGTTCCTGGCCCAGAAGAAGGACCAGCTGGAGGGCTCCGGCGAGGGCAATGTCATCATGTCCTACGAGGAGAGCTACGGCTATATGCTGGGCGACTATGTCCGTGACAAGGACGCCGTCACCGCCGCCGTGGCCATGACCGAGATGGCCGCCTACTACGCTGGCAAGGGCATGACCCTGTACGACGCCCTGCTGGCCCTGTACGAGAAGTACGGCAACTACGGCGAGCGCACCATGAACCTGGTAATGCCTGGCCTGGACGGCTTGAAGAAGATGGCCGATTTGATGGCGAACCTGCGGGCCAATCCCCCGAAGGAGATCGGCGGCGAGACCGTCAAGACCTGGAAGGACTACAAGGACGGGTCCGTGGTGGACGCCGCCACCGGGGCCAAGACCACCATGGAGCTGTCCGGCTCCAACGTGCTGCGCTATGAGCTGGCCGACGGCGCCTCCGTCATCGTGCGTCCCTCCGGCACCGAGCCCAAGGTGAAGGTGTACATCCTGGCCCAGGGGTCCAGTCAGGCTGACTGCGCCGATAAGGTGGCGAGGTACTCCGCCTGGGCAGAAGGACTCAAGGGTTGACTTCACGTTTGAATTGTGAAAAAAACCCCGGCGGACTGCGTGTCCGCCGGGGGTTTTTTCTTACACGGATAACGTTCCGTCCAGATGGCCCTGTTTATACATCAGGCGGGCCACCAGATAATTCATCTGTTCATAAGCGTCGATGATCCCCACCATATCCCGGTCCTCAAACTCCAGACCTCCCCGGTTGCAAAGCCGGAGCCAGTGACGGTATATCTTGTCCACCAGGGCGTCGATCTCTTTGCGTTCCTCTGCCAGCACCTCTCTCGGCGGGTCCGCTTCAATAAAACCGTGCAGCAGCTCAAACACCAGATCCATTCTTGCGGAATCTAGTGGCTTCTTTTCTGACATTGCGTTCCCCCCAATCTATCCGGTTTCTTCAAAAAGTATAGCCCAAATAAGGTCAATTGTCAATATTGAGAGAACCTGTTTTATGTCAATTGACTAGATAGAAGCAATTGACACGGATTTGGCAATACTATATGATGAAGAAAACCTGTGGAAAAGGGCGGTGTCGAAATGATTGTCTATGACAGGCTATGGGCCACCATGAAGGAGCGGGGCGTCTCGCAGTATCGGCTGATCCGTGAGTATCAGTTCAGCAACGGCCAGCTTTCCCGCCTGCGCAAAAACGAGAACATCAGCACCTATACCATCAATACGCTGTGCAAAATCCTCCACTGCCGGGTGGAGGACATCTTGGAATACATTGAGGAGGAACCCGCAGATGAGTGATGCCATTGTACTTTACAACACTTGGACCGGCTTCACCCAGCGCTACGCCCAGCTCATTGGGAAAGAGCTGGCCTGTCCTGTTCAAGCCCTAAAAGATTCGCCCGCCGACCTGTCCCAATATAGCACGGTGGTGTTTGGAAGCCGCCTTCATGCCGGGATGTTTGACGGTTGGAAGAAGGCCCAAAAGCTGTTGACCCAGCGGGGCGCGAACAAGCTGGTGGTGTTTGCCACCGGGGCCATGCCCAACGAAGCCGAGGCGCAAATCCAAAAGGTATGGGATCAGAACCTCACCCCAGAGGAGCAGAAAGCAATCCCCCACTTCTACCTGCAAGCCGGGCTGTGCTACGAGAAAATGGGCGGCATAGACCGCACTATGATGAAGTTCGCCGCCTGGGCTATGACTCGCAAAAAGGCCAAGACAGCAGAGGATGAGGCATTCCAGAACGCCATCCGCCAGTCCTACGATATTTCTGACCCAAAGTATATCGAACCCGTCATAACCTTTCTGAAACAGCAAATTTGAGCAAAAAAATCCCCGCCGCCCGGCGGGGATTTTCATGCTTATTTGGAGGGCAGGATCGCCGCAATGGCCCCGGCGAAGTTGCTGATGGGCATGGTCTGGAGCACCACCCGGCCCGGTCCGGTGACCACGGTGTTAAACAACCCCTCGCCGCCGAACAGCACGTTTTTGACCCCCTTCACCGACTGCACATCCACCGAGCAGGTGACGTCGATCATAGCCAGGTTGCCGGTGTCGATGACGATCTGCTGGCCCGGCTGGAGGTCGTACTCCACCGCGGAGCCGTCAATCTCCAAAAATGCGGTGCCGTGGCCGCTGAGCTTCTGCAAAATAAAGCCCTCGCCACCAAAGAAGCCCGCCATCCCCTTCTTCTGGAAGAAAACGGACAGCTCCACCCCTGCCTCGGAGGCCAGGAATCCGGACTTCTGCACCACGATGGGCCGGTCCGGCGTGATGTCCACCGCCCGGATGGAGCCGGGAAAGCTGGACGCAAAGGCGATCATGCCCGGGCCGCCTTTGGCCGTGTAGATATTCTGGAACATAGACTCACCGGAGAACATCCGGCCAAAGGCCTTGCCAATGCCGCCCGCGCTGGTCTCCATATTCATGTTGGGGGACATCCAGCACATGGAGCCCTTCTCGGTAATCATGGACTCGCCCGCTTCCACGTCGCAGATGACCACGGGCATGGGCTCGCCGGTAATATTGTAACGCATATGTATTCCTCCCCATTGTACTTGACAGAGGCAAACACCGCCCCTCCAGGATAGTATACACCCTGGAGGGGCGGCGCGCAATTTAAGATTTGCAAAAATTCCGAGGCCGCACAAGCCTTCCCTTCCTGTGGGGGAAAGCCTCTTTTGCACTTACAGGCGCCAGATGTCCTTGTTGTACTGGGCGATGGTGCGGTCGCTGGAGAAGAAGCCGCAGCGGGCGGTGTTCACCAACATCTTCCGGGCCCAGAAGGGCTTGTCGCCATAGTCGTGAATGGCGCGGTCACGGGCGGAGATATAACTCTCCACGTCTAGCAGGGACATGAACCAGTCCTTGCCAGTGATGTCGGTCCAAAGGGCCTTCAAAGCGTCGGCATCGCCATACTGGGTAAGGACAGGGTTCAGCAGGAAATCCACCAGGGGTTTTACGTCCGGGCGCTGATAGTAGATCTCGGACTGATAGCCCAGCTTGTGGTCCCGGGCCTTCTGCTCGTACAGCTCAATGATCCAGTTGCTGGACGCGCCGAAGCTATAGATGTTGTCTGGCCCCACCAGGTCGGCAATCTCCACGTTGGCGCCGTCCCGGGTACCCAGGGTGACGGCGCCGTTGGCCATGAACTTCATGTTGCCGGTACCGCTGGCCTCCTTGGACGCCAGGGAGATCTGCTCGGAGATATCGCAGGCGGGGATGAGCTTCTCGGCCCAGGATACATTGTAGTTCTCCACCATCACCACCCGCAGCCAGGGGTGGACCTGGGGATCGTTCTCGATGAGCTGGCGCAGGCACAGGATCAGGTGGATGATGTGCTTTGCCATCACGTAGGCAGGCGCGGCCTTGGCGCCGAAGATGACGGTGACGGGCCGCTCGGGAATCTTACCCGCCTTGATATCCAGATACTTGCGGATGACATACAGGGCGTTCATCTGCTGGCGCTTGTACTCGTGGAGACGCTTGACCTGGATGTCGAACACGGACTCGGGGTCCATCTCAATGCCCTGCTCCCGGCGGAGGGTGTCGGCCAAGGCCCGCTTGTTCTCCGCCTTGATGGCCTGAATCCGGTCCAGCACGGAGGTGTCGTTGTAAAAGTCCATCAGCTTGTTCAGCCGGTTGGGGTCACAGCGCCACTCCTTGCCCACGCACTCGTCCAGCAGCGCGGCCAGCTTGGGGTTGCAGACCTCCAGCCAGCGGCGCAGGGTAACGCCGTTGGTCTTGTTGTTGAACTTACCGGGGTAGATGTCGTTGAAGGGCTTCAGCTCGGAGCTCTTCAGAATGTCGGTGTGGAGCGCCGCCACGCCGTTGACGGAGTAGCCGTAGTGGATATCCATGTGGGCCATATGGACCACTTCTTTACCCGCCTCTCCCTGGATGATAGCCACCTTCGGGTCAGAGTGCGCCGCCTTGGCGCGGGTGTCCAGCTCCTTGATGATGGGCGCCAGCTGAGGGGCCACCTTCTCGATGAAGGTCAGGGGCCACTTCTCCAGGGCCTCGGCCAGGATGGTGTGGTTGGTGTAGGCGCAGGTCTTGGCCACCTGCTCCACGGCCTCGTCCATGGTCAGGCCCTTTTGGGTCAGCAGTCGGACCAGCTCAGGGATGACCATGGAGGGGTGGGTGTCGTTGATTTGGATGACCACGTGGTCGCTGATGGTGTGAACGTCAAAACCCCGCTCCTCCAGCTCCTTCAGCACCAGCTGGGCGCCGGCGGACACCATGAAATACTGCTGATACACCCGGAGCAGACGGCCTGCCTCGTCGCTGTCGTCGGGGTAGAGGAAGGAGGTCAGGCGGGCGGGCAGGTCATGCTTATCGAAGTCGATACCACCCTCGGGAGCCGGGGCGGGGTTCTCCACATCGAACAGGTGGAGGCGGTTGGCGATGCCGGTATGCGCGCCGGGCACAGCGATGTCAAACAGCTTGGCCCTCACCGGGCCGAAGCCGAAGGGCACCTCAAACTCCTTGCCGGTGGGAATGAGCCAGCTCTCGTCCCCGATCCAGGGGTTGGGCCGCTCGGACTGCTTGTTGTTCTCCAGCTTCTGCTCGAACAGACCGTAATGGTAGTTCAGGCCCACGCCGTCGCCAGGCAGGCCCAGTGCGGCGATGGAGTCCAGAAAGCAGGCGGCCAGACGGCCCAGGCCGCCGTTGCCCAGGGAAGGCTCGGGCTCCACCTCTTCCACAGCGGACAGGGTATGTCCACATTCGGCCAGTACCTGGGACACCTGATCGAACACGCCCAGAGCCAGCAGGTTATTGCTCAGCAGCTTGCCGATGAGGAACTCAGCGGAGAAATAATACAGCTTACGCTCCCCCTTGGGGGCGGGGCGGGACTGGGACAGCTCCTGAGTGAACTGGAGCAGCACATGATACAGCTGCTCGTCTCCGCACTGGGACAGCTCCTGGCCGTACTTGGCCTGGGACAACTCCTGCATCCGTTGTTTGACATCCATTATATAAATCTCCTTTCAAATCCGGTGATGCCGCCCAATGGGCAGCGGGTCTGAAAACGTTTCCAATTGAAGGAAATGGTAGTATTTGGCTTTTCTAGCCTCCACGGAAAGTATATCCTCCTTTGCCCTCTGAGTCAAAGGTTTTCTGAACAAAAATAACGAGTTTTTCCCGTTTATTTCAGGCAAAACATATGAAAACGGCGAAAAACCCTTTCACGCCGTCACATTTTTCCGATTTCTGCCTGTCTATTACCAGCATCCTCCACCCGTAAAACACCGCCGCAAGTGCAGCGGTAGCGCTCCGGGTGGTCGATTAGCGGGGAGCGCTTCATCCGGGGGATACGCCGTCCGCACTTGACGCACACCACATAATACCGCACGGGGCGATTGTCCTCGATGCCCAGCTCCTCGTAGTTATCCGTGCGGCGGATACGGTAACCGTAAGCGGCATTCATCCGCTGGGCGTAGCCCTTCCAGCGGGCCGCATGGTTGGAACAGCCGTAACAGGTGTGGAGTACCTCGTGGGCCAGAACTTGAAGGATTGCGTCCTCACTGCCCTGCTCCGCCAGCTGGGCCGACACCTCGATGGTGTATCGGCCATCCTTCCGGACACAGCAGCCAAAGCGGGTCCGGGCCCGGCGATTTAGGCGAACGTGGGGTTCGATTTTCTCAGAGACGGGGATCTTGATGGCCCGGGCCTGGGCAATGACCAGAGCCATCAGGCCGTCTATGTATTTTTGTGTCATGGGTCTCCCCTCTACAGCCGCACAGGGACGGGCTTTGTCATGGTCAGGCTGTCCGTGGCGACAGCGCATTCCTCCGCCAGTACCTTCACCCCGGCCTGGTATGCCCCCCGCAGGGCTGCGCCGAACTTTGGGTGCGTGCGGTCGTTGGGGGAGAACGACGTCATGCCCTCCATCTGGATGACCACGCACACCGCTGCCTCATAACCCGCCCCGTGGCAGGCAATGAGCTCATGCAGATGCTTCACACCCCGCTCGGTGGGGGCGTCGGGGAACAGGGCAAGGCCGTTTTCCTCTAACGTGCAGCCCTTTACTTCAACAAAACCTTTTCGCCCACTTTCTGATTCCTCCCAGTAGAAATCAAACCGAGAATTGCCCCATGTAGTCTCTGGACGGAGCAAGGAGGGCTTGGGAAGCCCGAAACCGGCCCCCAAACCTGCCGACATCCACTCCCCAAAGACCTTGTTGGGCGCCTGGGAATCCATGTTGATCAGCAGCGGTGGCTGACTGGAGCGGACCTTCTCCACTGCCACCAAGTCAAACCTTGTCTTGCGCTGAGGGTTGGAACTGCCCTCCAGATACACCGTACAGCCGGGAACCAAAAGCTCTTTACACCGTCCGGTATTCTTGACGTGTACCGTCTCCTCCCTGCCCTCCACCTCCACTCTGGCAATGAAGCGGTTGGGCCGGGCAATAAACCGGGCCGCATGGATATCCTGATAGATCACTTTTTCTCCTCCCCGTCTTCCTGGGGCCTTTCGGCGGGCGGCTTCTGAGCCGCAGGGCTCTCCACCGCAGGCTGGGCCGGCTGCTGGTAGGGCAGAAGCACGTCGATGCCGCAGGCCAGCATCACACCCACCACAGTCTCAAAGAGCCGCTCGATGGAGTCCACCGCCGGTTTATTTCCAGGGTCCACCACCAGGCACATGACCACCATGCAGGCCATCCCGGCGCAGCCGGGCTTTTTGATGGCCAGACAAAACTCGATGACGGGGATTAACAGCACAGACATGATTAGATAGCGCAGCAGGTCGATGTGCAGGATGTTCAGAGTGTCCATAGAGTACACCGTCAGCACCCCCACCACGCCGCCAATCAGAGTGCCCAAGGCGCGGCTAATGGATGATTCAATGGTCTTGCCTGCCGAGTTCTGGATGCAGAACAGGGCGGCAAACATGGAATAGAGGGCGGATTTGTCCCTCAAAAAGGCCAGCAGGCCGCACAGGAACACAGCGATCACTGTTTTGATGATGCGCATTCCGACGCGGTGGCGGTGCTCCGGGGTCAGGGGGTGATCATGTCGTTCCATTGGGATCCCTCCGTTGGGCTTAATTCTGATTGTAGTATCATACCACAATGCGGAAACCCCCGCAACAGGCGTTTACCCTCAAAACGGGCTTTCTCTTTCCGGCTCTTTGTGGTAAAATGTCGTTTGAGGTGATTTTATGCACATTCCAAGCGGTGATACCGCCCTGCTGGAGTTGGTACAGTTTGACGACGCACTGGCACAGGCGTTAGCCCCTTCCCAGGACTACGATATTACAAAATGGATTTATGTGCCGAACTATTACGGGGAGTATCGGTACATCCTGGGCACGCGGGGCGAGAAGCCCCTCATCTGCGTTGGGGTGAATCCCTCCACCGCCGCGCCAGGGGATTTGGACAATACGCTCAAGTCCGTGGAGCGGGTGGCCCATCACAACGGATATGACAGCTTTATTATGTTCAATGTTTACGCTCAGCGGGCTACCAGACCGGAGGATATGGAAAAGTTCTGTAACGCGGCGCTCCACGCGGAAAACATGAGGGCGTTTGACTACGCCCTTTCGCTGGACAAAGCTGGAAGTCCGGCGGTGTGGGCGGCCTGGGGGGCGGTGATTGAGAAACGCGGTTATCTGCCCCAGTGTGTCAGGGATATGATTTCTGTTGGTGAAAAACGGAACGCCCGCTGGTTTTCCGCCGGGAAACGGACAAAGGCGGGGCATCCTCACCACCCGTTGTACCTGCGCAAGGATAGCCCGCTGGACCCCTTCGACGTGGGGGCGTATCTGGACAGCCTGAGCTGACCGGCTAAATCTTTGCAAAGAAAACTTTGCAAAGCATATTGACAAGTACGCTTGTCAATGCTATGATAGAAACGCCAAGTAAACTTGGCAATATGGCTTTGGGGGCCACATCATGGATAAGGACGAGATTTTAAAAAAGAGCCGGGAGGAAAATAAAGACCGGGATCTTGTGGATGAGGAAGCCACCAATAAAGCTAACAGCATCGCTTTCTCGGTGGGCATGATGGTGTGCGGCCTGCTCAGCGTACTCCATGCCGTGTTCCGGGACAGCGTAGATTACGGCGTTTGGGTTGTGATGTGGGCCATATCGTCTTCCGTGTTTCTGGTCAAATACCACCGCCTGCGCAAGCGCCACGAGCTGGCGCTGGGGTTATTCTACGGGGCGCTGTCCGTGTTCTTTTTCGTGCTCTATCTGCGCCGGGAGCTGGGGGGCTTTTGATGGATGAAAGCCTGATTTTGAAAAACCGTCTGAAAGAGGCCCGCTCGGAACAGGGACTGTCCCAGGCGGCGCTGGCGGAGCTGGTGGGCGTGTCCCGCAACACCATCAGCTCCATCGAGACGGGGCAGTTCAGCCCCACGGCCAAGCTGGCGCTTATTTTGTGCGTGGCGCTGGATAAGAAGTTCGAGGAATTGTTCTATTTTTAATCTTTCCAGGGGTGGGAACTATTACGTAAAGGGGGACGTTTTGATGGAATATATCTGTTTACTGCTTTTCGGAGTCCTTCTCCTCATTGCAGGCATTCAAAACCTCAAAGGCAACATATCTACGATCCATGGGTATAACCGCCGTAAAGTCAGCAAAGCAGACGCCCCTAAATATGGGAAAGCCATGGGGCTTGGCACTTCTATGATAGGTATATCTATCGTTCTAACCGGAATCCTTCAAATGATTTTCGACATGGAATCCATTTTCTATCTGGCGGCAGTCGGAGTGGCTATTGGATTAGTCATTCTGCTTTACGCCCAATTCAAATACAATAAAGGCATATTTTGAATGAGTGAAAAAGCCCCCGGCGCACCGCGCCGGAGGCTTTTTCATTATCTCGCCAGGCACACGGCGGTCCGGGCCGCCACCTTAGCGTTGTTGAACACAAGCTGGATATTGGAATCCAGGCTGTCGCCGCCGGTGAGCTCCTTTACTTTCGCCAGCAGGAAGGGGGTGGTCTCCTTGCCGTGGATACCGTTGGCCTCGGCCTGCCGAAGCGCCTCGTCGATGGCCGTGTTGATGACCTTCGGGTCCATGGAATACTCCTCCGGGATGGGGTTGGTCACCAGCATACCGCCCTCAAAACCCAGCTCTAGGCTGGCCCGAAAGGCCGCGGCCAGCTCCTCGGGGGTGTCCACCTGGTAGTCCACGGAAAATCCGCTGTGGCGGGTGTAAAAGGCGGGCAGTTCCTTCGTGCCGTAGCCCAGCACGGGCACGCCGTGGGTCTCCAGGTACTCCAGCGTCAGCCCCAGGTCCAAAATGGACTTGGCCCCGGCGCACACCACCATGACAGGGGTGTGCGCCAGCTCCTCCAGGTCGGCGGAGATGTCCATGGTGGTCTCCGCACCCCGGTGTACGCCACCGATGCCGCCGGTGGCGAATACCTTAATGCCCGCCATGTGGGCGATAATCATGGTAGTGGTCACGGTGGTGGCCCCGTCCCGACCCCGGGCGCACAGCATGGCCAGGTCCCGGCGGCTGGCCTTTGTGACGTTGGTTCCAGTCTTGCCCAAGTATTCGATCTCCTCCTTGGTGCACCCAGCCTTGAGTCGCCCGCCGATGACGGCGATGGTGGCAGGGACCGCGCCGTTCTCCCGGATGATGTTTTCCACCGCCAAGGCGGTCTCCACGTTCTGCGGGTAGGGCATACCGTGGGAGATGATGGTGGACTCCAGTGCCACCACCGGTCTCCCATGGGTAAGAGCCTCGGCCACCTCGGGTGATACATCCAAATATTTGTTGAACACCATAATAAAACCCTCCATAAATATATAAAAATTAAATCAGTGTTTATCTCCGATAAAAAGGCCCGCGCTTGCAATCAAGGTTCCAATGCCTCCGCCAAACCAGGCCAAGAAATTCATCGAACCGATCGCCATCCCAAGCAATATCACCGCGATTCCAAACAACATTATCTTGATGGCTTTCATGTCCTCAGCACTCTCTCATCCGCGCCGCCAGCGTCTCTGCGTTCATCGCATCATTGATGGTCTCTCCGCTCTCCATGGCGATGGCCGCGGCGGCGGAGCCCGCCAGGGCAGTTTCCTCCAGGGCGGTGCCCTCCAGATAAGCCCAGGCCAGGGCCGCCATAAAGGCGTCCCCACAGCCGGTGGTGTTCACCATGTGCCCCTTCGCGCAGGGCAGGCGCACCCGGCCGCTATGGTCGGCGGCAAGAACTCCATCCCCGCCCAGAGAAATGAATACCCGGCGCAACCCCGTTTCCAGCAGTGTGTCAGCGGCGTGGTTCAAACTGTCCTCGTCGGTGATCGCCATCCCGGACAGCAGCTCCGCCTCAATGCGGTTGGGTTTGAGGGTATGGAGCTTTCCCAGCACCGGCCGCAGCTTTTCCGCCTTGGCGGTGGACACCGGGTCGGCGAAAATGGGGGGCTTGACGTGGTCCGCCAGCCACGCAATGGCCTCGGCGGGGATGTTGGCGTCCACGATGACCAACTGGGCGTTTTGCAGGAGCTGGACCCTTGAGGCCAGATAGGCCGGGGTGATATGGCGGTAGATCTCCATGTCGGAAAGGGCCAGGGCCATTTCTCCCCGCTCGTCGGCAATAAACAGATAGGTGGAGGTACGCTCCCCCGGGATTTGCAGGGCCCGGCTCACGTCGATGCCAAGCGACCCGCAAGAGGCCGCGATGCGCTGGGCGTGGCTGTCATCCCCGAAGGCGGTGAGCAGGCGGGTGTCCACCCCCAGAAGCGCCATATTGTGGGCGATGTTCCTCCCTACGCCGCCCAGGCTCATGCGCACCACACCGGGGTTAGAATCGGCTGGGACCAGCGGCGCGGTGGACACGCCGCCGATGTCCATATTCACGCCCCCCACCACCACGGCGTAGGGCCCGGTGGACACAATATACCCTTTCCCGGCGATGTGGCCCTTTTTCATCAGGTTGGAAATATGCACCGCCACCGACGACCGGGCGATGCCCGCCTTGTCCGCCAGCTCCTGCTGGGAGATCAAGGGGTTTTCCTCGATCCATCGGAGGAGCTGGCGTTCCCGCTGGGTCATAGCCGTCACTCCTAAACTCTTCTCTTTTTATTAAGCATATGCTTATCATGCAATTTTGTCAAGAGGCAACTGTGCTTCTCTCCATTTTTATTTTGTAGTTGCGCCCTCACCCGTTCTATGCTATATTGGACAGACTAAACTTCGGGAGGTCTGCACATGAGTGTGTACTTTTTCGGCTGTGCCACCCTGGACGGCTATCTGGCCGATAAAAACCACGGACTGGGCTGGCTCCATGAGACAGGCGCCACAGAGGACACCGGATATGATCATTTTTATCAGCAGATGGATGTGACCATTATGGGACACCGGACCTTCCGAGAAATCGAAACGTTGGATTCTCCAGAAAGCATCTACCCAACCACCCAGAATTATGTATTCACCCATGACAGCACCCTCCCCTGTGCTGGATTCACCCCTGTTTGCAGCAGTGTTCCGGACTTTGTAGAGACACTGGACCGCGAGAAAAACATTTGGATTGTCGGCGGAAATACCATCCTGGCCCCCTTGCTGGATCGTGACATGGTAGACCACATCATCATACAGATCGCTCCCCTCCTCCTGGGGGACGGCATCCCGCTGTTCGCTCAAAAGGAGGCCCTGCGGCGCTTCCGGCTGGAGGAAGTGAAGCAATACGGCCCTTTTGCCGAACTGGCCTACGCCAAAGCATAAAAATATCCCCGCCGGAAACCCGGCGGGGATATTTTTAACCCAACAGCAGCTTATCATCCGCCTCGTCGGACCCGGTGGCCTGGCCGAACTTGGCCAGCAAGTCCTCCACGGTGAGCTTTTTCTTCTCCTCCCCGGAGATATCCAGGGCGACGTTCCCCTCGTACATCATAATGAGCCGGTTGCCGTGAACAATGGCATCCTTCATATTGTGGGTAATCATCAGCGTGGTCAGGTTATCCTTCTGCACAATGCGCTCGGTGGCGGCCAGCACCTTGGCCGCCGTCTTGGGGTCCAAAGCGGCGGTGTGCTCGTCCAGCAGGAGCAGGTCCGGCTTTTGCAGCGTGGCCATCAGCAGCGTCAGCGCCTGGCGCTGGCCGCCGGACAGCAGGCCAACCTTAGAGGTCAGCCGGTCCTCCAGGCCCAGGTCCAAAATCTTCAGCATCTCCCGGTAGTGTTCCCGTTCATCCCGGGTGATGCCGACGCGCAGGGTACGGCTCCTGCCCCGCCGGGCCGCCAGGGCCATGTTCTCTTCAATCTGCATGGTGGCGGCGGTGCCCATCATGGGGTCCTGGAACACCCGGCCGATGTATTTCGCCCGCTTGTGCTCCGGCAAGCGGGTCACATCCACGCCGCCGATAGAAATGGCGCCCTCGTCCACCGGCCAGACGCCCGCTACCGCGTTGAGCAGGGTGGACTTACCCGCGCCGTTGCCGCCGATGACAGTGACGAAATCACCGTCATTCAGCGTCAGGGACACCCCCCGCAGGGCGGTTTTCTCGTTGACTGTACCGGGGTTAAAGGTCTTGTAAATGTTCTTCACGTCAAGCATGGGCGCCCTCCTCCTTTTTCACAGCTTTGACGGGCTTGGAGAAGTATTTCCCCTTCCAATAGGGGATGGTGAGGAACACAGCCACCACCAAAGCGGTGAGCAGCTTCAAATCGGTGGTCTCCAGCCCCAGCCGGAGCACCAGTGTGATGACGGCATAATAGATGATGGCGCCAATAACGCAGGACAGCAGCTTCAAAGCGAAGTTGCGGAAGACGCCGCTGAGCAGCACCTCCCCGATGATGACGGCGGCCAGGCCGATGACGATGGCGCCCCGGCCCATGTCGATGGTGGCGCTGCCCTGATACTGGGCCAGCAGGGCGCCGGCCATGGCCACCAGGCCGTTGGATACCACCAGCCCCATCACCTTGCTCACGTCGGTGTTGATGCCCTGGGCCCGGGCCATATTGCCGTTGGAGCCCGTGGCGCGCAGGGCACAGCCCTGCTCCGTGCCGAAGAACCAGTACAGGATGGCGATGACCAGCGCCACCAGCACCACCAGCAGGAAGATAGGGTTCTCCAGGGTCAGCGCCCGGATGTTCCGGGAGGAGATCAGCAAGTCGTGCCGGTCTACGCTGATGGCCAAGGAGGACTTGGTTTTGGACGTCTCATCCCCGATGGCCATGATGCGCAGGTTGATGGAGTACAACGCCAGCTGGGTCAGAATGCCGGACAAAATGGCGGGAATGCCGCATACCGTGTGGAACACCCCGGTAGCCAGCCCGGCCAGCATTCCGGCCAGCAGTGCCGCCAGCATAGCAGCCCAGGGGTTCACCCCCATGCTGATTAGCACGGCGCACACCGCCCCGCCGGTGGCCAGAGAGCCGTCCACAGTCAGGTCGGCCACGTCCAAAATGCGATAGGTGATATAAACGCCGACGGCCATAACGCCCCAGGCAAGCCCCTGCCCCACGGCGCCGGGCAGGGAGTTCAAAAACGAGAGCAGGAAGTCCATACTCATTCCTCCAATGATGAAGTCCACAGCAAGTCCGCTTTTGCGGCAATTTTCGCCGCAGGTTTCAAAAGAAGTATTTACTACTTTTAAAACGCTTTGACTATAGCCGCAAAATAGATGCACAGCGGCAGTTATACCAAAAACCGCAGGAAAGGAAATCTCTTTCCCGCGGTTTTTAGATGTTATTTATTAGGATCAGCCTTCGATGGCGATATAGCCGTCGGGCATGGTCAGGTTCAGCTGCTCGCAGATGGAGGGATTATACTTCTTGTCCAGAGTGGTGTCAAAGCCAATGGCCATCTCGGACACGCTCTTCTCGCCCTTCAGAATCTGCACGGCCATCTCACCGGCGATCTGACCGATCTCGTAGTAGCTGATGGACAGAGTGGCCACGCCGCAGCCAGAGCAGATGCCCTCCTCGCCTGCGATGACGGGCACACCGGCGGGGATGACCACGTCGGCGATGGTGGAGGTGTTGTCCGCGGCGGTGTTATCGGTGGGGATATAGATCACGTCGGATTCGTCGGCGGCGGTCTGGGTCACGGCGGCCAGGTCGTTTACGTCATTGAAGCCGTAGCGCTTGCAGGTGTAGCCCATATCCTCCAGGAAGCCCTGGACGGTCTCGATCTGATAGACGGAGTTGGCCTCGGCGGTGCAGTAAAGCAGGCCCACGTTGGTGGCGTCGGGGAACAGCTCCTTGATCATGTCCGCCTGCTGGTCCAGGGGGGCCAGGTCGGAGGTGCCGGAGATGTTGCCGCCCAGCACCTTGTCGTCGGTGGAATCCAGGTTCAGAGCGATGCCGTAGTTGGTGACGGCGGTGCCCAGGATGGGGATGGTGTTGGTGGCAGAGGCGGCGGCGTTCAGGGAGGGAGTGGCGTTGGCCAGGATCAGGTCCACCTTGCTGGCCACAAAGCCGTCGATGATGGTGGCGCAGTTGGCGGGATCGCCACCGGCGTTGCCCTCTTCGAAGTGAACGGCTTCGCCGAAGGCGGCCGTCAGGGCGTCCTTAAAGCCCTCGGTAGCCTGATTCAGCGCGGGGTGGGGCAGCAGCTGGCAGATGCCGACGGAATAGGACTCGTCGCCGGCGGGCTCAGCGCTGTTCTCGGGGACCTCGCTGGGCTCGGTGCTCTCAGCGGCCTGGGACTCGGCGGGGGCGCTGTTGCCGGCGCTATTATTGGAACAGGCGGCCAGGGACAGGGCCATGGCCAGTGCCAGCAGAAGCGCCAGCAGTTTGGATGTCTTTTTCATTTTGTATTCCTCCACATTTTGCTTTACCACTTTGTGCCGTCAAAGTGTTTGGGGCACAAAGAAGGGAGCCTTTCAGCTCACGAGCGCTAGTATAGCGCTTTACAGCGTTGATGTCAAGGGCAAGTTGCACAAATTTTTGAAAATTCGATCTTCTTCCCAGGGAAATCCGGCTGGAGGATGAACGTACTGTAAATACTTCAAGGCATGGGTGGACTTTTTTCCAATGTTGTGCTAAAATGCCAAAAGAAAATGGAATGGTATGCCAAAGAGGAGGAATGCGCCATGCGGGTGGAGGTACTGGGCGTGGCCTTTGATGATCTGACCCTGGACGAGGCCGTGGGCCGGGGCCTGGAGCTGTTGGAGCAGGAGGGGCCCCATCTGGTGGTCACCCCCAACCCGGAGATCGTTCAGCGGGCCAATCAGGACCCGGAATTCTCCGAAATCTTGTCCAAGGCGGACCTGGTCATTCCCGACGGCGTGGGGGTCATCTACGCCGCCAAGATCCTGGGCCGCCCGCTGAAGGGCCGGGTGGCGGGCATCGACTACGCCGCCGCTCTTCTGGACCGTATAGCTGGAACGGGCAAGCGGCTGTTTCTGCTGGGGGCCGCCCCCGGCGTGGCGGAGCAGGCCGCAGCCAATCTGCAAGCAGCCCACCCCGGCCTGGTGGTGTGCGGCACCCATGACGGATATTTTAAGGAAGACGGCCCGGTGGTGGACGCCATCCGAGCGGCCAAAGCCGACATTGTATTCGTCTGTCTGGGCTTCCCCAAACAGGAGAAGTGGATCGCCGCCAACGGCACGGCCGCCGGAGCGCGCCTGTACATCGGCTTGGGCGGGTCGCTGGACGTGTTCGCGGGCAAGGTGGAGCGAGCTCCGGAACGTTTCCAGAAGCTGGGGCTGGAGTGGCTCTACCGGCTGATGAAGGAGCCCTCCCGCATCGGGCGAATGGCAAAACTGCCCCTGTTCCTGGTGTCCGCTGTGGGGGCAAGGCTCAGAGGATAATAACAGTACACAATAATATAAATGAAAGGTAGATGCTCTATGGTCTATATCCTGTTGGGCGAAGGCTTTGAGGAGGCCGAGGCCCTGGTCACTGCCGACGTGCTGCGCCGGGCGGACCTCCCCGTGGTGCTGACGGGCATTGGCGGTACGTTCGTCACCGGTTCCCACAACATCACCGTTCAGTCCGGCCAGCCCGTGGAGTCGGTGGCCCTTAAGGAGGGCGACATGGTAGTGCTCCCCGGCGGCATGGGGGGCGTGGCCTCCATCGAGAACAGCGAGGCCGCCATGGCCCTGGTCCGTCAGGCGGCTGGTCCCGGCTATTGGCTGGCCGCCATCTGCGCCGCCCCCACCCTGCTGGCTCGGGCGGGCGTGCTTCCCAAGGCAGTACACTGCGTGTGCTATCCAGGGCTCGAAGGTGAACTGTCCCAGGCTGGGGCAGTTCCCATGATGGACCATTCCACCGTCACCGAAGGGGAGCTTATCACCGGCCGCGGCCCCGGGTCCGCCTTCGACTTCGGTCTGGCTTTGGTGGAGGTTCTGGCAGGCGCCGGAGCCGCCGCCCAGGTCTGCGCCGGATTGCAGTACGCCCTATGACGGTGGGGGAACGTAAGGCGGAGCTGCGCCGCCACGCCGCCGCTCTGCCCCAGGTGGAGGCGGGAGCGCTGTTTGAGCGTTTTCTTGCCCTGCCGGAGGTGCAAACGGCGGACACTGTGATGGTATTTTACGGGACGGGGCGGGAGCCCAACACCGTCCCCCTCATTCAGGCCCTGCTGGAACGCGGCAAGCGGGTGGCCCTGCCCGTGGTTCTGCCCCACCGGGGCATGGAGGCAAGACAGGTGCTGGACATCGACCAGCTCATCCCCAACCGCTTCGGCATTCCCGAGCCGGACGACTCCTGTCCCGTCATCGGCAAGGACGAGATTGCCGTGGCCCTCATCCCCCACCTGATGGTGGACCGGGACGGCTACCGCTTGGGCTGGGGCGGCGGGTATTACGACCGCTGGCTGACAGGCTTCTCCGGCCTCACCGTATGCGTGTGCCGCCACGGGCGGCTGCTGGAGCATATGCCTCGGGAGGAGTTCGACATCCCGGTAAAGCTTGTCCTCATCGAAGAATAAGGAGGGCGGAGGGTTGCCCCTCCGCCCGATGGGTACACTTCGCTTGGAGCCTGTGTCCCGGCGCTGCCGCGCCGGGCGCTCCGCGCTTCTTGTCACGCTGCGCGCCCTCCGCGACGGCAGCTAAGCTCCTGCGACTGCGCAAACCGCCCTGCACCGCCTGCGGCGGTTCCGGTCAATTTGCTCCGCTCCGGGTCTTAGCCGCCTGCTCCCGGGCGCTCCGCGCTTCTAATCAGCAGCAGCCGTCGTTGCAGCCACAGCCGTTGTTGCAGCCACAGCCGTTGTTGCAGCCACAGCCGCAGCCGCAGTTGTTGCAGCAGCAGCAATTGTTGCCGCCCCAGCTGTTCCCGCCGCCGCAGCAGCAGCACAGGATGAGGATGAGGATAATGATCCACCAGCAGCCACCGCCGAAACCACCATTGTTACCACAACACATGATTTAGTCACCTCACATTAGATATCCCGGTCACAGAGACCGGCTCGGACGCCGCAAGGAAAAATTGCGGCGCCGGAGCCGAGCCCCGTGGCTCCCGGCCTCGCGGCCGGCTTTCCTGCTCGTTTCTGGGTCATACTATGTGGGGACCAGAAAATTGGTTCCCACCCCCCACCGGGTTTTTTCCCGCATACCAAAGGAGTGAAATGCCATGGCAGATGAGCGCCGTACCCCCACCGGACGCGGCCCGTCCCAGCCCCAGCGCAGACCGTCCAGCGCCCAGCCGGGCGCGCGGTCCCAGCAGAGCGTCCGTTCTCAACAGGGCGCCCGCGCCCAGTCCCAGCGCAGGCCCCGCCGGAGGCGCAGCGCCGCATCCAAGGTGGCCGGAGCGTTTTTGTACGTCCTGGTGGTCCTGGCCAGCTCTGTCATCCTGTCCACCGTGGGCTGGGTGTGGGCCTGTGACCTGCTGGGCCTCAACAAGGAACCCGTTTCCATCGAGATTGAGATCGACGACGACACCGATTTCAACACCGTGGTGGATACGCTGGAGGAAAAAGGCCTCATTCAATACAAGTTTCTGTTCAAGCTCTACGCCGCCTTCTCCCATGCGGAGGACAAGATCGCTCCGGGTAAGTATGAGCTGAACACCGAGATGGACTATCACGCCCTGGTATCCAGCATGGGCTCGTCCTCCTCCACACGGCTGACCACCAACGTCACCATTAAGGAGGGCCTGACCATTGATCAGGTCTTCGAGCTTTTGGATGACCGCGGAGTGTGCTCGGTGGAGCGCCTTCGGGACATGGCCGCCAACTGGGATTATGCCTTCGACTGGCTCCGGGACCGCCCCCTGGGGGATTACCACCGGCTGGAGGGCTACCTGTTCCCCGACACCTACACCTTTGAGATGGGCGAAAACCCCAAATTCGTCATCAATAAGATGCTGGTGAACTTTGACTCCAAAATGGACGAATATATGGCTCAATTCTCTGCCGAGGGGGCTATCTATTCCCTCCATGACATCGTCACCGTGGCCTCCATGATCGAGAAGGAGACTGACGGCACCGATTATCAGACCATCTCCTCCGTCATCTATAACCGCCTGACCAATCCGGCGGCGGAGACGGTGGGCTACCTCCAGATCGACGCCACGCTGGTATATCTCAACGGCGGCAAGGTGCCCACTCTGGCAGACCGGGAGATCGACTCACCCTACAACACCTATAAGTATCAGGGCCTGCCCGCTGGCCCCATCTCCAACCCCGGCATGGAATCCCTGATGGCCGCCATGAATCCGGAGAGCACCAACTATTATTTCTATGTTCTCAACCCTGAGACCAAGCGCCATGAGTTCACCCGCACCTATGCCGAGCACGACGCGCTGGTCCAGCGCTACCAGACTAATGGTTAAGCCGGAGGTCCTCTCCCCCGCCGGGGACCGGGAGCGGCTGGACATGGCCCTGGCCTACGGGGCGGACGCGGTGTATCTGGCCGGGAATGCCTTTGGGATGCGGGCCTTTGCCGGGAACTTTGACCGGGATGGACTGAAGAACGCTGTCTCCGCCGCCCACGCCAAGGGCGTACGGGTCCATGTGACCTGCAACACCTTGGCGCGGAACGATGAGGTGGCCCAGCTCCCTGAATATTTGGAGTACCTGGATGCCATCGGCGTGGACGCGGTGATCGCCGCCGGGCCGGATGTGCTGGACCTGTGCAAGCGCCGCGCGCCCCACGTCCAGGTGCATATGTCCACCCAGACGGGCATCACCAACTATGAGACTGCCCGTGTCTGGCACGAGCTGGGGGCCAGCCGGGTGGTTCTGGCCCGGGAGCTGTCCCTTGACGAGGTGGCGGAGCTGAAGGCCAAGTCCCCGAAAGGATTAGAGGTCGAAGCCTTTGTTCACGGTGCCATGTGCGTGAGCTGGTCCGGGCGGTGTCTGCTGTCCAACTATATGACTGGGCGGGACGCTTCCCGCGGCGCCTGCGCCCAACCTTGCCGCTATCAGTACGCCCTGATGGAAGAGAAACGCCCCGGCGAATATTTTCCCGTATTCGAGGAAAACGGCGAGACCTTCATTATGAACAGCCGGGATATGTGTATGATCGACCACATCCCTGCTCTGGCCGCCGCCGGGGTGGATTCCCTGAAAATCGAGGGCCGGGCCAAAAGCGCCTATTATGCCGCCATGACCACCGCCGCCTACCGCCACGCTGTGGATGCGGCTGTGGCGGGTGTGCCCATAGACCCGGTGTGGCGCTCCGAGGTGGATAAGGTCAGCCACCGGCACTACTCCACCGGCTTCTGGTTTGGCCAGCCGGGGCAATATACCGATTCCGCCCGGTACGTCCGTAACTGGCAGGTGCTTGCCATCGTCGCCGCCTGCGACGAGTTGGGAAACGCCCGCCTCTCCCTGCGCAACAAGTTTGCCACCGGGGATGAGATCGAGGTGGTTGGCCCCAACGCGCCCGCCTTTGCCTTCACCGCTCCCCTTATGCGGGATATGGACGGCTTCGAGCTCACCGAGCCCAAGCGGCCGCAAATGGAGTTTTGTATGAAGCTGCCCCAGGCCGTCCCCCCGCTGTCCATCGTGCGTGCCTGCCGGCCAAGTTCATAAAACATCTGCCTGGGCATTTGCCCAGGCAGATTGCTATCTGTGCTTTTGTGGGCATACTATGGTTACATAGTCAAAGGCAAGGCCGCAAAAGAAGTATTTATTTCTTTTGAAACGCTTTGGCTATAGCGCCAAGCCTTCCCTTGCAAGGGAAGGCCTAGATCCCAGAGAGGTGGTCCTGCCATGCTGGATACGATCCTGAAACGCTTCATCCCAAACTACACCGACACCCACGACCCTGCCGTCCGGGAGCGCTACGGCCTGCTGGCTGGAGGGGTGGGGCTGGCCCTGAATCTGCTGCTATTTGCCGGGAAGCTGTGCGCCGGCATCCTCACCGGGGCCATCTCCGTCACCGCCGACGCCTTCAACAACCTGTCCGACGCCGCCGGGTCCGCAGTAACCCTGGCAGGCTTCAAGCTGGCCTCCCAGCGGGCGGATGAGGAGCACCCTTTCGGTCACGGGCGTATCGAATACCTGGCAGGGCTTGGCGTATCCATCTTGATCCTGCTGGTGGGCATCGAGCTGGGGCAGAGCTCCATCGAGAAGATACTCCATCCAGAAAAAACCGTCCTCACTCCCTTGGCTGTCTGCCTGTTGGCGGTTTCCATCCTGGTCAAGCTGTGGATGGGCTGGTTCAACGCCGCCCTGGGCAGACGGGCCGATTCCGCCGCCCTGGGCGCCGCCGCCACTGACGCCCGCTCAGATGTGCTGGCCACGTCGGTGGTCCTGCTGGGTCTGCTCCTGTCCCACTTTCTCCACGTCCAGCTGGACGGCTGGCTGGGTGTGCTGGTGGCGGCGTTCATCCTCCGCTCCGGCTGGGGCGCGGCAAAAGATACATTGGACCCCCTACTGGGCACACCCCCCGATCCCGCCATGGTGGCAGACATCGAGGGACTTATCCTCGGCCACACGCAGATTTTAGGAGTCCACGACCTGGTCATCCACGACTACGGCCCTGGGCGGCGGATGATGTCTGTCCACGCCGAGGTGCCTGCCGGCGGCTCTCTGGTGGAGCTCCACGATGTCATCGACAAGGCGGAGCGTGAGCTGAAAGAACGCTTCGGCCTGGAGGCAGTCATCCACTTGGACCCGGTGGAGCAAGGCGACCCCCGCTCGGACCGCCTCCACATTCTGGCGGAAACGCTGGCTCACGAAATTGACCCCGCCGCCACGGTCCACGACTTCCGATGCGGCGGGGAGGGGCAGGTGGCCTTTGATGTGGTGGTCCCCTATGATGTAGCCCTCTCCGACCAGCAGGTTCGAGAGACACTGGCAGAAAAGCTGCTGAAAAATGAACCGGGCTGCACCCCCGCCATCGGGGTGGACCGGTCCCATGTGCTGTGACGCGCCCTCCTTTTTCAAAAAAAATTAAGATTTTACAATTTTCTATAGAATTTCTCTGACGTTCGACTTATAATGGCAAAAGAACAGTCTGCCCGCCAAGCTCCAGGCCTTCCCCCTGTGGGGAAAGCCTTATCAACTACAGAAAGGGTGTGCTATAATGCCCCGCAGTATTTTGATCGTTGAGGATGACAAAAATATCGCCGACCTGCTCCGGCTCTATCTGGAGAAGGAGGGCATGGCCTGCTACGTGGCCGGAGACGGTTTGGAGGGACTGGAAAAGTTTCAGGCCGTTCAGCCCGACCTGGTGATGCTGGACATCATGCTGCCCAGCATGGACGGCTGGTCCGTGTGCCGGAAGATCCGGGAGACTTCTAAGGTTCCCATCATCATGCTCACTGCCAAAGGCGAGCTGGAGGACAAAGTGTCCGGCCTGGAGATGGGCGCCGACGACTACATCACCAAGCCCTTCGAGACCAAGGAGGTCCTGGCCCGCATCCACGCCGTCCTGCGCCGCTTTGGCGAGGAAGATCAGCCGGAAAAAAAGCTCTCCTTCGACAAGCTGGTTGTCAACCTGGACTCCTACGAGCTGCTGGTGGACGGCAAGCGGATAGATACCCCCCCTAAGGAGCTGGAGCTGTTATTCCACCTGGCCTCCGCCCCCAACCGGGTGTTTACCCGGAATCAGCTGCTGGACGAGGTGTGGGGCTTCGACTACTTCGGCGACTCCCGCACGGTAGATGTGCACATCAAGCGCCTGCGCGAAAAGCTGGAGGGAATCTCCGAGCAGTGGAGCCTCAAAACTGTGTGGGGCGTAGGCTATAAGTTCGAGGTGACCGCCGTTTGAAAACCATGTACGGGCGGCAGTTTGCCACCATGGTGGGCATGGTGCTGCTGTCCTTCCTCATGCTGGGGGCCTCCTTCGCCACACTGAGCTATCAGTACACCATCCGGGACAAAAAGGATACCCTGGAGCGCAATGCGAAATACATCGCCCAGTTCACCTCCGACTCCGTCAAGACCGGGGGTGAGCTGGTGTGGCAAACCGCCGCTTTCCAGAGCTACCTGAACTCCGTGGCCCTGGTGTCCGACTCCCGCATCGTCATCACCACGCCGGAGGGCGTGGTGGTCTATGCCACCAACAGCGGCGACGCTCTGCCTGACCTCCAGTACGCTCCCCTGCCCCAGCAGACGGTGGAGGAAATCGTCAACGGCTCCTTCATGGGCATGACCACTCTGGACGGGCTGTATGACGAGTCCCAATACCTGGTGGGCCTGCCCATCACCAACGTAAAAGGATATCTTCAAGGGCTGGTTCTGGTGTCCTCCTCTGCCTCCAACATCAGCGGAGTGTGGCGGGACCTGTTCGGCATTTTGCTCGTCACCACCTTGGCCGTGGTGCTCATCGCCGCCATCATCAGCTCCGTGACCAGTATGCGCCAGTCCCAGCCCATTAAGGAGGTGGCCGCCGCCGCCCGGCAGTTCGGCCTGGGCCAGCTGGACGTCCGGGTGGACGTAGGAACCCGCCGGGACGAGGTGGGCGAACTGGCCGACGCCTTCAACGCCATGGCCGAGTCCCTGTCCAAGAGCGAACAGCGGCGCAGCGAGTTCATCGCCAACGTGTCCCACGAGCTGAAAACCCCCATGACCACCATCGCGGGCTTTGCCGACGGCATTCTGGACGGCACCATCCCCCCAGACCAGGAGCGGCACTACTTGCAGATTATCTCCTCCGAAACCCGCCGCCTATCCCGGCTGGTGCGGTCCATGCTGGACCTGTCCCGCCTGCAATCGGACGAGCGCGCGGCCCAGCAGCAGTTTGACATCTGCGAAACATTGGTACGAGCCCTGGTCAGCCTGGAGCGAAAGGTGAATGCCAAGCATTTGGAGGTGGACGCCAAGCTCCCCGACGATGAACCCATTCCTGTATGGGGGGACCAGGACGCCATCACCCAGGTGTGCTATAATCTGCTGGACAACGCCATCAAGTTCTCCCAGGAGGGGGGCGTTCTGGGGCTGGAGGTTACCGTCAAGGGGCCCAAGGCCACCATCACCATCAGCAACCAGGGGGAGACCATCCCTCCAGAGGAGCAACAGCTGGTGTTTGACCGGTTCCACAAAACCGACCACTCCCGCAGCGCCGACCGGGACGGGGTGGGTCTGGGCCTGTATATCGTCAAGACCATCCTCAACAGCCACAAGGAAACGATCACCTGCACCAGTGCGGACGGCGTCACAAAATTCGTGTTCACTCTGACCCGCGCCTGATCCTGAAATGCCTTCCCCCTGCAGGGGGAAGCCCTTCCAGTCCCACCATAAGGAGGTTTTCCCCCATGGACAACTATCTTAACCACCGCTGGCCCAAAGGCCCCGGCGTTCAGCCGCCCCCTGTTCCCGCCGGCGCCACCGCCCCGGTCCAGACGGAGAAGAAGCGCTCCGCCCGGCGCTGGCTGGTCCCCTTGGTGTGCATTGTGCTGTGCATCGCTCTGCTGGGCAGCGTCTGCTTCTGGGCGGTAAACGGCATCGCCGAGATGCTGGCCCAAATGGAGCCCCCCACGCTCCCCGACGACCCCCGGCCACGCGTCAGCCGGACTGTCAGCGGCTCGGACTGGTCCCCAGACGACCTGCCCTGGGACGACCCGGACCCCTCTGTGCGGCTGTCCACCCAGTCAGCGGGCTCCACCTTGTCCGGCCGGGAGGCGTACCAAAGCATTCTGCCCTCTCTGGTGTATGTGGAGGCCGTCCACGCAAACCGCTTCGAGGGCGTCAGTGTAGGCACCGGCCTGGTGGTCACCGGCGCCGGCTACGTCATCACCAACTATCACATCATCGACGAGACCGTCGCGATCCGGGTCAGTCTGCTGAATGACTCTTACCGCTATTTTGAGGCCAAGGTCATCGGCTTCGACGAGGAGTTTGACTTGGCCGTTCTGAAATTCGACCCCGACGATGTGACGCTCACCCCCGCCCGGCTGGGGGATTCCGACCAGCTGGCCGTAGGCGACTGGGTCTACGCCGTGGGCAACCCTATGGGCAACCTGCTGGGCTCTATGTCGGCGGGGGTGGTGTCCGCCCTGGGCCGGGACGAGGATACCTACGGAAGCGCCCTGGGCCTCATTCAGACCGACGCGGTGCTGAATCCTGGCAATTCCGGAGGGGCTCTCATCAACGAGTCCGGGCAGGTGGTGGGCATCACCTGCGCCAAAATCACCGGCGTGGAGCGGGAGAACGGCGACTCCATTGAGGACGCCGTGGTGTTGGAGGGCATGGGTCTGGCCATTCCTATCTCCGATGCCATCCCCTTTGTAAACCATATTTTGGCCACCGGCAGGACCTGGCGGCCCGCCATCGGCATCCAATGCGCCGCCGCCGAGGTGGACGGGCGGCGTGGCATCCGGGTGGCCGAGGTTACCGGGGATGCCCCTCAAGAGGCGGGGCTTCAGAAAAACGACCTCATTCTCACCGCCAACGGCACTCCGGTTGCCTCCCTGGTGGAGCTGCGGCGGGTGCTCTACCGCACCGGCGCGGATGGGACCCTGTACTGCACCGTCCTGCGCGGCGGCGAGATCATTGATGTCTCCTTCCAGCTGACGGACAGCCTGGCCCAGGAATAGGAGCGGCATATGGAACGAGAGCAAGTGGCCGCCCTGCTGGCCCGGGGGGCGGGGCACGTCTCCGGCGAGGAGATGAGCCGCGCCCTGGGCGTCACAAGGGCGGCGGTCTGGAAGGAGATCGAGGCATTACGGGCGGCAGGCTGGCCCATCGAGTCCTCCACCCGGAAGGGCTATAAGCTGGCAGGGCCGCCTCCGGCGCTGTCCGCGCCCTACATCTCTGCACAGTTGAGCAAAGGCAATTTGTTTTCCGGAAAGGTCCAGGTGGAGCCGCTGGTGGACTCCACCAACACCCGGCTGAAGGCCCGGGCGGCGTCCACCCCCACCGGGTCCGCCCTGCTGGCGGAGGAGCAGAGCGGCGGGCGGGGCACCCACGGGCGGTCCTTCCAGTCCCCCAAGGGGGACGGGCTGTATCTGTCGGTGCTCATTCGACCTCACGTGGGCGTTGCCGACCTGCTGACCCTGACGGGCTGGGTGGCGGTGGCGGCGCGGGAGGGCGTGGAGCGGGCCAGCGGCGCGCCCATTGACATCAAGTGGCTCAACGACCTGTATCTCAACGGGAAAAAGCTGTGCGGCATCCTGACGGAGTTCGCCCTGCTGGCGGAGAGCGGAGAGCCGGATTATGTGGTCATCGGCATGGGCATCAACATGAACCAGACCCTTGACACTTTTAAGGCCCAGGGCCTGGAGGATATTGCCACCTCTCTGGCCATCGAGGGTTATCCGGTGGAGCGAAACCACCTGGCCGTCTGTCTGCTGGAGGCGCTGGACAAGCTGAACCGTGAGTTCCCAGCCAAACGGGCGGACTACCTGGAGCGCTACCGCGCCCACTGTATCACCCTGGGACGGCGGGTATCCTTTGACGGAGAGGGGACGCTTCAGACCGGGACCGTGGCCGGGGTGGACGATGATTTTGCCCTGCTGGTGGACGGAGACGACGGAAACAGGCACATTGTGTCCTCCGGAACGGTGAAAATGATATGAAAGGAGCCCTGCGCAATGCGCAGGGCTCCTTTTCGTATCCCTGTTTACTGATAGCTGTCCAAAATCTGGTGGAGCTGTTCCACCAGCTCCGCCTGGTCCAGCGTGCACGTGACGGGGACAAACATATCGGCCTGATACAAAATGCCGTCCTTCATAAAGGTACCGATATAATACTGTGCCTCGCCTTCCATATCCTCATAGGTTCTGGTCCCCATGACAACCTCCGCCACACAGCCGTTGGCCATGGTGTAGCTGTCCAGAACTTGGAACTCTCCGCTGTCCTTCCACCAGCCCTCGCCGATGAGGGACTCGCCGCAGTAGTCCGGCGTATAAATACGCATTTCTGTATGGAACGACAGCTGGAATGGTGACTCGGGGGACGACAGCCTGCTGATGAGGATAACCCCATTGTCCCGCACCGTCACAAACTGGAGCTTATTGTCCCCATACATCTCATGATACCCCTCCACGTAGTACTCGGGAGGATACTTGTCAGCATCGATGCTGTCTATGCTGTGCCAGACGGCGGGGATCTTGTCGCCCAGATAGTCCGTCACTTTCTCCCAGCTGTCGAACTTCTGGTGGAACAGGAGGCTGGGGTGGTTCCAGGCCGCAAAGTCGTCCTGAAGCTCCTGAGAGAAATCCTCCAGGGGGTGGATCGCGGGTTCGCCGTAGACATCATATCTTACATATTCATTGCCCCAGGCCTCCTCTTCGCCGGTCTGCACCGTCAGCCGGTAGACGGCGGTGGCGGCGAAGGCCGTCCCCACCAGCACCAGGCACAGGCAGGCCGCAATCAGCCCCGTCCGCAGGGGGCGGAAGCCCCTGCGCCTCGCCGGGGTCTGCTCCTGCTCCTTCTGATTCATCAGGTTGTTCATCATACGCTCCTTTGCCGCTTCGGAAAAACGCACCTCGTCCAGCGCGTTTTTATACTCCCGCTCAATTTGGTTCATATTCCCTGCCTCCTAACAGCTCCCGCAGTTTTTTCCTTCCCCGGCTGAGATGGGCGGACACCGCCGCCTCGCTCCGGCCCGTCAGATCCCCGATCTCTTTCACCGAATACCCCTCGTAATAAAAGAGGTAAATCGCCTCCCGGTATTTGCCGGGCAGCTCCATCACTGCCTCCAGCACGTCGGATTGGGGCGGCTCCGGGGCGGCTGCCTCGGGGACGTCCTCCAGGGGCACCATCCGGCGGCGGTATGCGCTCAGCTCGTCCTTGCAGGCGTTGATGGCCGTACGGACCACCCAGGCCTTTTCGTGCTCCCGGCTCTGGAAGGTCTTCCCAACCGACAGCAGCTTGAGGAACACCGTCTGACAGATGTCCTCCGCGTCCTGGACGGACTTGAGATAGGTATAGCTCAGCCGAAGGATAAGGTCAGAATAGCTATTCACCAGCCGTTCTGCCTCCTGTCTGTCCATTTCCTTCATGTCGTTCTCTCCTTCAAAGGCGCCTTCACTGACAATACGATTTGGGGAACACAATCCTGACAATATGAAACAAAATTTTTTTGCGCCGCTCTCCGGTTAATAAACTGGGAAATCGTTCCGATATGATACATAGAACGGCAACACGGAAAGGAGCGGTGAAATATGGAACTGCGCGCCACAAGAGAGATGCGGCGCAACGCGCAGCTCGAAAAGGTGACGCCGAAAAAGTCGGACGCCTCCGCCAAGGCCCAGACCTCCCAGCCCAAGGAGCCCACCGACAAGTTCAGCTTGTCCCGGCAGGCGCTGGCCTATGTAGACGAGCAGAACCGCAAAATGTGGGACTGGCAGCAGGAGCGGGAACAGCGGCGTCAGGACCGTATGGCCGGCCGCCTCAGCGCCATGGAGGGCGCCAAGAGCGAGCTGGACCTGCTGAGCAAGTCCATGGACGTGATGAACAAATGCCTGAAAATCGCGGCGTCCATCATGAAGGGCAACCGGGTGCCGCCGGAGGACTTGCAGTACCTGATGAAGAACGACCCGGAGGGCTACCGGATGGCTCTGGCGCTGCGCAAGGAGAACCCGGACCCCAAGGACGAAAAGAGCGTGCTGTCCGACGAGGACAAGAACGGGGGCTCCACCAAGAGCACCGGGGACAGCGGGGAGGCCCCCAGCGTTTCCGCGCCGGAGGCATCAGACGGCCCCGCTATGGAATGAAGTATATCAATATGAAACGCCTTTCTGTGTCATGCGCAGAAAGGCGTTTAATCTGATGGATTTTGGGGGACATATACCAACACATCTTCCACACGGCAGTCCAAAATCCTGCAAATATCGTCCAAAGTCGCCGTGGAAATATTCCGGTTGTGTTTCAGGGAATCCAAAGTTCCCCGGCTGAAGCTGTATTCTTTAATCAGCGTATATGTGGAGACATTTTTTCTGCGCATGGTTTCCCACAGCGGGTCGTAAGAAATCACAAGAGCACCTCCTTGTGATTTCTATTATATTTTGCGGGATAATGCTTGAATATTCCCGAAATTCCGGGTATAATTAACCCGAGGTGACTACTATGAACGATTCAACGGTCAAGCAAATATACGCAAAGGCTCTGGACGACTTGCTCCTCTCTTATCTGGACGCTCAAGGCTATCCCCCGCTTCCGGACACAGTGGAAACCCGCGCGCTGGAAACGATCTCCAACATCAAAGCAGTTCTGGATGACAAAACACTGGATGATTCGGACTGCTACGGGCAAATCGAGGCCATCGTTGAGGAATTCTATCAAACCGGACTAGACAATACGCGTCATGACTGGGGATAAAAAATCCCGCCCGGAATATCCGGGCGGGATTTTTCCGTATTACAGTACCACCAGCTCGCCGTCCCGCGCGTCCACGGTGAGGGCGGACTCGGCTGCGGCCTCCCCGGCGATGATCTTGCGGCCCACCAGATTTTCCACGGTGTGCTGGAGATACCGTCGCAGGGGCCGGGCGCCGTACATGGGGTCGTAGGCGGACTCCAGCACCAGAGACTTGGCGGCGCCAGTCAGCTCCACCTTGAGGCGCTTATCCTCCAGGCGGCGGTTCAGCCCCGCCAGCAGCAGGTCGATGATGTGGTAAATGTTATCCTTCGTCAGCGGCTTGTAGAATACGATCTCGTCCAGGCGGTTGAGGAACTCGGGTCGGAAGGAGCGCTTGAGCAGCTCGTCCACCTGGGCCCGGGCTTCGGCGCTGACCTCTCCGTCCTCCCCGATGCCGTCCAGCAGGAACTGGCTGCCCAGGTTGGAGGTCAGGATGATGACGGTGTTTTTGAAGTCCACCGTCCGGCCTTGACTGTCGGTAATCCGGCCATCATCCAAAACCTGTAGTAATACGTTGAACACGTCCGGATGGGCCTTCTCCACCTCGTCGAACAGAATCACGCTGTAGGGATGGCGGCGCACCGCCTCGGTGAGCTGTCCGCCCTCCTCGTAGCCCACGTACCCCGGAGGGGCCCCGATGAGCCGGGAGACGGAGAACTTCTCCATATACTCGCTCATGTCGATACGCACCAGGTTCTTTTCGCTGTCAAACAGGGCCTCGGACAGCGCCTTGGCAAGCTCCGTTTTACCCACGCCGGTGGGACCCAGGAACAGGAAGGAGCCAATGGGTTTATTTGGGTCGGCGATACCGGCGCGGCTTCTCAGAATAGCCTCGCTAACCAGCCGCACAGCCTCCTCCTGGCCCACCACCCGCTGATGCAGGATGTCCTCCAGGTGGAGCAGCTTTTCCCGCTCGCCCTCCATCAGCTTGGACACCGGGATGCCCGTCCAGCGCTCCACGATGCGGGCGATTTCCTCCTCGGTGACCTTGTCCCGGAGCAGGTTGTCCTCCTTAGACTGGGCCGCAAAGCCCTCCTGCTCCTCCAGCCGCTTTTTCAGCTCGGGGATGGCGCCGTACTGGAGCTGGGCGGCCTTCTCCAAATCGTACTCCCGCTGAGCCTTTTCCAATTGAGCGTTGGCGGCTTCCAACTCCTCCCGCAGCTTCTGAACCTTGCCGATGGCGTTTTTCTCGTTCTCCCACTTGGCTTTGCTGGCATTAAACTGATCCCGCAGCTCGGCCAGCTCCTTCTGGATGTCCGCCAGACGGGCCTGGGAGAGCTGGTCATCCTCCTTTTTCAGGGCGGCTTCCTCAATCTCGCACTGAATGATGCGCCGGGAGATCACGTCCAGCTCGGTGGGCATGGAGTCCATCTCCGTACGGATGAGGGCACAGGCCTCGTCAATCAGGTCAATGGCCTTATCGGGCAGAAAGCGGTCGGTGATATAGCGGTTGGACAGGGTGGCGGCGGCCACGATGGCCCCATCGGTGATCTTCACGCCGTGGAACACCTCATAGCGCTCCTTGAGGCCCCGCAGGATGGCCACCGCATCCTCCACCGTGGGTTCGCTGACCATGACGGGTTGGAAACGGCGCTCCAAAGCGGCGTCTTTTTCAATATACTGCCGGTACTCATTCAAGGTGGTGGCGCCGATGCAGTGCAGCTCGCCCCGGGCCAGCATGGGCTTGAGCAGGTTGCCCGCGTCCATGGCCCCCTCGGTCTTGCCTGCGCCCACGATGGTGTGCAGCTCGTCGATGAACAGGATGATCCGGCCCTCGGACTGCTTCACCTCATTAAGAACGGCCTTCAAACGCTCCTCAAACTCGCCGCGGTACTTGGCCCCGGCAATGAGGGCTCCCATGTCCAGGGCAAAGATGGTCTTATCCTTTAACCCGGCGGGGACGTCGCCCTTGACGATACGCTGGGCTAAACCCTCGGCAATGGCGGTTTTACCTACACCAGGCTCGCCGATGAGGACAGGATTGTTTTTGCTCTTCCGGCTCAGGATGCGGATCACGTTCCGTATCTCATCGTCCCGTCCGATCACCGGGTCCAGCTTGTTCTGACGGGCCCGCTCCACCAGGTCGGAGCCGTATTTTTTCAGCGCCTCATAGGTCTCCTCCGGGTTGTCGGAGGTCACGCGCTGATTGCCGCGGAGCGCCGCCAGCGCCTGCATGACCTTTTCCCTGTCCACGTTATAGGTGCGCAGCAGCTCTTTCAAACTGCCGTCCGCTGTGTCGATGAGGGCAAGTAAGAGATGCTCCACAGACACAAATTCATCCTTCATGCTCTCCGCAATGGTCAGGGCCTGGTTCATGGCCTTGTCCACACCAGGGGTGATGTAGACCTTGTCCGCCTCACGGCCGGAGCCGGACACCTTGGGCAGCTTTTCAACCTCGTGGCGGAGGCTGGCTCGGAAGGACTCCACCGTCATCCCCATGTTGGTCAACAGCTGGGGGATAAAGCCGTTTTCCTGGTCCATCAGGGCCAGGAGCAGGTGGGCCTGCTCGATCTGCTGGTTGCCATACTGGGTGGCGATGTTCTGGGCGTTCTGGATGGCCTCCAGGGATTTTTGGGTAAATTGGTTCATGTTCATGGTGATATTCACTCCTTTACAGGAAGCGTGGACGTCTTTTCCCCGCTCCGATCTGTAGTTTCATCTTGTAGTATACCCCGTCCCGCCCAAAAATCATGAACTGGGTGTAAACAATTAGCACTCCATTAGTCAGAGTGCTAATTCGCTCTATTCACATAATTCCAGGAAAGCCCGAAAGATTTTTCCACCGTCCACTGTATCCGTACGGGCCTTTTCTCCCGTCATCCGCTCCGGGTGGAACTGAATGGAGATTAGTGGAAGGCTGTCGTGCTCCACCGCCTCAATGACGCCGCTTTCTGACCGGGCCGTAGCTGCCAACCCCCGGCCCAGCCGTCCCAATGCCTGGTGGTGGTTGCTGTTTACGGGGAATACCTCACCATACAGGCGGTGAAGAAGGGAACCCTCCACCGTCCGCACCAGATGGACCTGGTCGCCCTCCTCCTTCCGATGGAACGAAACCAGATCCAGGCCCAAATCTTGCAGCAGATCGCCCCCCAGCCACACATTCACCACCTGATGTCCCCGGCAGATGGCAAGCACTGGCTTGTTTGCCCCACAAAAGGCGTCCAAAAGGGTCCACTCTGCCTCGTCCCGCCTCCGGTCAATTCCTTTTGAATGCGTATTCTCCTGGTGGAACAGAGCCGGGTCCATATCATCCCCGCCCACCAAAATCAGGCCGTCATAGGACAGATCGGGGACAGGGAGATAGCGGGCCTCGCCAATCCCCCCGGCGGCCTGGACAGCGTTCAGATAGTTGGAGGCGTCCCCACCACCGGTGGACAGTAAAATTTTCGGTTTCATATTGCGCTCCTCTTTCTTTTGATATAGCCTCCGAACCGAGCGAATAGATCGGTGACAGACAGCCCCTGGGCCAGCAGAGCGGCGGCGTACACCACCACCCCCAGCACCACACACACCAGCGATGCCCAGCCGTGTCCGGTCCCTGCACTCAGCATGACGCGGAACAGCAGATTACACCAAACCCCCATCAGCACCGCCGCCAGCACAGGCCGGACAAACCACTGGAACGCCTTCACCCGAAGTTCCGCCGCGTGGAGTACAGAGGCCAGATTCAGCCCCGCCCCTGCCACGCCGGAAACCACAAATCCCGCCGCAAACCCCGCCAGTCCAAACCGGGACACCGCAAAAAAGGTGAACGCCAGCTGTACCACGTCACTGATGATGGCATTCCGGGCCCCTTTCCCCTGGAGGCCCAGACCGTTCAGCGCCCCCGACAGCACCGATTGGTAGCAGCCCAGCAGGGTTCCCACCGCCAGAGGCAGGATCAGCTCCCCCACCCGTTCATCCTGAAACAGCGCCGCCCCTACTGTGGGGCCGATCACTGTCAGCAGGGCCATTGCCGGGGCCATCAGCAGGGAGGTGGCCGACATCACCCGGTCCAGAAAGCCCCCTGCCGCCCGACGGTCCCCCCGGGCTGTACGCCGGGACAGGTCGGGCACCATCACCAGACACAGCGCCCCAATAAACCCGGTGGGCAGGTTCAGCAGAGGCAAAGTCATTCCAGACAACACGCCGAACTCCGCCATAGCCTCAGAGAGGGTCATACCGCCCTCCACCAGTTTCGCGGGGATGAGCACTGAATTGGCTGACCCCAGCAGCGTCCCCAGCAGGGAGGTGGCTCCAACGGGTACGGCGATGGCCATCAGCCGCTTCCCGCTGATCTCCGCCCCGGCGGGACCGGGCGGAAACCGCTTCCAATACCGCTTGAACAGCAGCGTCAGCGCACAGGCGGAGAACACCTCGCACAGCACCATTCCCAAGGCAATGACGCCCACCGTCTCCTCAGCGCTCCTGGGCAGGAGGGCTGCCAGCAGCAGCAAAACCGCCACCGCCCGGATGATCTGCTCCGCCGTTTCCACTGCGGCAGGGGGGCGAACCCGTCCGATACCGTAAAAGCAGTGCTTGTGCAGGTTTTCCACCCCGGTCAGCAGCATACATGGCACCATCACCACCACACCCAAGCGGGTTCGGGCGTCCCCAAGCAGATAGACGGAGATGGGGTCGGACAGCACGACCACCGCCAGCCCCAGCGGCGCCGCCAGCAGCAGAAAATTCCTCAACGCGCGGTGGAGCACCAGCCTCACCGTGCCGCTGTCCCCCAGGGCGTGATACCGGGCGGACAGGGTGGACACCGCCACCGTCAGCCCCACGGCGGTCACCGACATGAGCATGGAGTACACCGGCATCACCAGATGGAACAGCCCCATATTTTCCGCCCCGATGAGCCGGGACAGGGCCATGCGGTACAAAAAACCCACCACCTGGGAAAAAAGCCCGGTGGCGGTGAGCAACACCGTGCCGGCCAAAATAGTGGACAAAGGATCGCCCCCCTTCCTAGGATAACCTTTTCTATCCTATGAAGGAGGGCTTGTCAAACATTCTCTATTGGTCTGTCAAACGGGTAATCGCCCCTGTGACACAGTCTAGATAATAGTTGGCCGTATCAGTGGACACCAACCACACCGGGGCCAGCCTCATGCCGCCGGACAGGGTTTGAGCCGTTCCCCGATAGCCTGCCTCCATGGAGCGCAGCTGGGAGCACACATCGCCCGTCCCGGCAATTTCCTCGGAGAAACGCATCAGCGCCGTGGGCATGGTAAGGGTCTGGCCCGTCTCCGCCGTCCCCGCCTCCGCCATGATGAGCACACCGCTGAGGGAGCACAGCCGCCCGTCCTGATACACAAAAGCCACCTCGCAGGTGAACACCGCCGCTCCATTCCAGCTCTGCCGAAAGTAAACGGCGGTCTGTCCATCCTCCTCGGTGACACCAACTTGCGCTCCTTCTACCCCCAGCCTTTTCAGCAAGTCAGCGGCGTGGCGCTCCGGGCGGTCGGCGGCCCAGTGATCATCAGCTTCAAATTCAGCGGATAGCTCTCCGCCGGAGCGAATGCTCACCTCGCCCAGCCTTCCCCGGTAGAGGTACAGGCCGCCGCCCCGGTTATCCCCCTCCACCTGCTCGTCCAGCAGGGCCTGGGCCAGGCGGGCTTCCCGGTCCAAGTCCCGGTCCACAGACATGGGGACCAGGCCGTCCGCGGCAGTCACCGCCTCCAAATCCACCTCAATTCCGCCTTTGCGCAGCACCTTAACGGTCTGCTCCAGCGCCATCCGCTCGTATTGGGCCGACTCCTCCCGCCGGGAGTCCACCAGCACCAGGAGAAAGCCGTTGACCACAAGCAAAATCAAAATAATGAGATTTTTTAGTTTCTTCCATTCCACCGGTCAGCCACCTCCCTCACCGCGCCACCCAGCTGGGGAACAGGGTCTCTCCCCCGCTGTCCTGGTACTGGAGCACCAGCTCCCGCCGCTGGGCAGTCAAATCGGGCAGCATGGCCGCCGCCTTGTCAATGGGCAGCAGCAGCGCACGCTCCCCGTTAGCGGCATAGCTGCGGAAACGCAGGGTGAACTGGGTGATATAGCCGCCGAAAATCAAAAACTCCGCCGCCCAGCCCTCATTGCCCAGATACACCGCGCAGCCGTCCAGCAGGTAGCCAAAGCGCACCCGCAGCACCCCGTCCGCCTCCTGAGCGGACATGAGGTACAGCCGGGCCTCGCCGCACATGGTCCCCAATGCCGCCTCCGCCAGGGCCCGGGCGCCGTCCACGCCGTCGGCCAAAGCGTCCCCCACGGGGTACTTCTCCCCCTGGGCGGCCCGGTAGGCCACAGTGCCGCCTCTGTTGACCACCAGGCGGTCGCCGCCGTCTAAATACACCTGGCCGCCGCTGACTGGGGCGGGGTTCTGGCTGTTAAAGTCCAGCGCCGCCAGCACTGTCAACGTCTCGCCCTCCCCCACCAGGGGGACGGACACGGCATAGCCCTCCCCGCCAAGCTCCCCCTCGGTCACCAGGGTGTAGGGGGCCAGCCGGTCAGTCAGCGCCTGGTTCTCAAAGGCAAAATAGGCCCCGTTGGGCGTCACACTCGACGCCACAGGCTCCAAATGCAGCGCCTGGGTCAGGGCAGTAGAGCAGGAATAAAACCCTCCGCCGGCCATTTCCTGCCAGCACAAAAGGACCTGGTCCCCCTCCCCGGCGCACAGCAGCACCCGGCGGGCAGATCCGGTCAATTCCGTCTCCCCCGGTCCCTGGAGCCACCGCTCCAGGGCGGACAAGGGCACATCCCCGGCAAAGTCAAAATAGACGCCCTCCGCCCCAAGGCATCGCTGCCACTCCGCCTCGGTCATGGCCTGGGGCTGGCCCGCAGAGGCCAGCGCATCCCCCAGCAGGGCACCCAGCGGGGGAAACTGCTCCTCCAACGCGCCCTCGTCGTACTGGATGCCCAGCCGTCCGCCCTCCCCGGTAACGGCCAGCCGCACCGGGAGCATAGCCGCCACCTGGCCTGCGCCGGTCTGCCCCACGCCGGGACTCTCCTTGGGAGCCAGCAGGTCCACCATCCCGCTGTCCTGAATCAGCGGCGTCATGGACAGCAGCCACACTGCGGACAGGGTGAGCAGGACGATGAGCGCGTCCTTGCCCAGCTCGATCCAACGCTCCTTATCCCTCATGGCCGCTCTCCTTCTGAGGGCCCTGGATGGGCAGCTCCATGCGGATGGTCAGGCCGGGCTCCTCCTTGTCCACCAGGTAGAGCCCGCCCTCGTGCTGGTTCATGATCTCCTGAGCGATGGACAGCCCCAGCCCTGTACCGCCGGACTGGCGGGAGCGGGCCTTGTCCACCCGGTAGAAGCGCTCGAAAATGCGGTCCCGGTCGCTCTCCGGGATGCCGATGCCGTTGTCGTCCACCTCCATCCACACCTTGTCCCCGATATAGCCGGCGGAAATGATAATGCGGCCGCCGTCGGGGGTGTATTTGATGGCGTTGGACACAATGTTCATCATCACCTGCATGACCCGCTCCCGGTCCGCCCGGACCTCTGGCATATGGCCGGGCAGGCGCAGCTTCACTGTATGCGAATGGTTCTGGGCGTCCATCAGAATGGCCTGATAGGTGTCGTCCACCGCCTTGGCGAAGGGGAAGGTGGTCAAGCGAAGCTCACTTCGCCCGGAGTCGAACCGGGACAGGGTCAGCAGGTCTTGCAGGATGTGGGTCATGCGGTCGGACTCATTGAGGATGACCCCCAGGAATTTCTTTTCCATCTCCGAAGGCAGGTCGCCCACGCCGTCGGCCAGGGTCTCGGCGTAGCTCTTGATGTTGGTCAGGGGGGTGCGCAGCTCGTGGGACACGTTGGCTACGAAGTCCTTGCGCATTTGCTCTGCCTTGCGCTGCTCGGTGACGTCGTGGATCAGCACCAGCACGCCGCCCTGTCCCTCCCGGGCAAAGGGGGCCAAGAGGAGCTCCAGATAGCGCCCGTCCACCGTCCGGGAACCGGCCAGGCCCCCAGCTGGAGCGGCCTCGGCCTGCTGGAAGGTGTACAGGTCGCCGAACAGCTCCCCGTAGCGGTCCTCCTGGGTGAAGGTGCGGCCCAGGAGCCGGGCGGCGGCAGGGTTGGAGTGGATGACCCACTCCTCCCGGTCGAAGGCCACCACGCCGTCGGCCATGTGGAGGAACAGGGTATCCAGCTTATTGCGCTCGTTCTCCACGGCGGCGATGGTGGTCTCCAGCTGCTGGGCCATGGCGTTAAAGCTGGCGGTGAGCTGGCCGATCTCATCGCCGGAGGTCACCTCCAGCTTGCGGGAGAAGTCGCCCCGGGCCACCTCCTCGATGCCATCGGTCAGGCGCTGGAGGGGGGTGACCATGGTCATGGACAGCAGGAAGGACAGGAGTACAGAGATGATGAGGCCCAACACCAGGGCCTCCATGATGAGGGAGAACATCTCGGTGTTCAGGTTTCGCGCCGTCTCCCGGCTGTCCAGGATGTAGACGATATAAGGGTGGCCGCCCCGGGTGATGGGGATGGCGGCGTCCATATAGTCGGCAGTGACGTTGCTGTGAAGGCCCGGCACCCCTAGGAGGGCGGAGGAGATGTTGGTCGTGATGGGAACGCCGCCCTCGGGAATGGGGGCGGAGCCGTCCAGGCATCGGCCATGGTCAGCGCCGTCCAGGACGAAATAGTTGCGGTTGCGGCGGTCTACGCCCAGAAGGCCCTCGTAGGTGGACAGCACGGCGCTTACCATGGCGGCGCCGTCCTCTTCATCCTCCGTCGCGGTTTGGAGGTAGCGGACGAAGTCTACATTTTCCTGGCTGAAGGCGTCGGTAATTTGTTGGTAGAACTCGTCGATGTAATAGCCAGTGACCGAGTTCATGAGGAACGCGCCCACGACGACCATCAATGATACTATCAATAGTACCATGATGAGTACTAATTTGATGTGCAGGCTTCTGCGCACAGGCACTTCCTCCTTTCTGCCCTCCGGGGGCCTGCTTTCTCTCACGCGAGAGAAAGCAGGCAAAGAGCGCGCATAGGGGGTTGCCCCCTATGTACCCCATTTACGGGAGAGCCCTGTACGATACGTGAGTTTTGCTCTTCCGGCGCCAGCGGCTTTCGACGCTGGTGTTCCTAGTGGTGCCGCCGCCGGTGTTTGGGTATTGGGACGTTTGGTGGGTCTATGGTTCTGCGCCTTCGTGCCGGACCGTTCGATCCGTTTGTTATACGCCGAAGGCATAGCCTAAGCCTCTGCGCGTTACAATAAACTCAGGGGCTGCGGGGTCGTCCTCCAATTTTTCTCGCAGACGGCGGATCGCCACATCTACCGCACGGACGTCGCCCACGTAGCCGTCATAGTTCCAGACCTGCTCCATCAGCGATTCCCTGGAAACGGCTTGGCCCCGGCTGGAGGCCAGTGTCTTGACCAGTTCATACTCTCTTTGGGTCAAGTCCAGCGCTTCACCGTCTTTATAAACCAGCATCGCGTCCAAATCCACCTGGACGCGGCCCAGCTCCAGTCGGTTGGCGCTGCCTTGAGGCGCGGCGCCGGTCAGCATTTCTGTCCGGCGGATGTTGCTTTTCACCCGCGCCAACAGCTCCCGCATGGAAAAGGGCTTTGTGATATAGTCGTCAGCGCCCAGCTCCAAGCCCAGCACCTTATCCGTCTCCTCTTCCCGAGCCGTCAGCATGATAATAGGCGTGGCGCGGCCTTGCTCCCGCAGGGTCTGACACACCTGAAAGCCATCCATTTTGGGCAGCATCAGGTCCAGCAGGATCAGGTCCGGGTCCTGCTCCAGGGCAAGGCGCAGCCCCGCCGCGCCGTCCAGCGCTTCCAGCGTATCATATCCCTCCCGCTGGAGGTTGAAGGTGAGGATGTCCACGATGTTGCGCTCGTCCTCCACCACCAGGATTTTTTTACCCATCAGCTTCCTCCCGCATCAATTGATCCGCCCGAAACAGGGCGGCCAGGGTTTTGGCGTCGTTGAGCCGTCCGTCCGCGGCCTGGGCCAACGCCTCGGCGAAGGGCGCCTTGAAGGGCTCCAAAAATTCGTCCTGATCCAAATGCCGCACTCCAAAAGTCAAATCACGGGCCAGGTACAGATAGAGCATTTCGTCAGTATACCCCACGCTGGGCATGATATAGCCCAGACTATCCCACCGGCCCGCCGTGGCGCCGATCTCCTCCTCCAGCTCCCGCCGGATGGCGTCCGCCGGGTCCTCTCCCGGCTCCAGCTTGCCCGCGGGGATTTCCAAGACGACCTTGTGGTAGGGATAGCGGAACTGCCGCTCTAAATAAATGTTTCCATCGGCGTCCAGAGCGACCACTGCCGCTCCGCCGGGGTGGTGTACAAACTCCCGGATAGAGGTGCCGCCGTTGGTCAGCTCCACCTGGTCCCGGTATACCTTCAGCAGCCGCCCGTCAAAAATCTGCTCGCTGGCCAGCGTTTTTTCCATCAATTCCATAGCCCATACCTCCTGGCGCTTATTTTTTGCATACAGGGGTATTTTACCACACCATTTGGAAAATAGAAAGGTGCAAGTCATATTTTCCTCTCTTTTGGTTTTTTTGAAAATCAGAGTTGATAAATTCCCCCAGCCGTGGTAAAATAACTGCGGCTTGTAAGCGCCTCGGCGTGAAACAAGGCCGCGCTAGTTGGGGAGTTAGCGGTGCCCTGTACCTGCAACCCGCTACAGCAGGGATGAATCCCGGCCCCCGGAGGCAGACTGTGTTGTCTGACCTGTATAAGCAGCGATGATGGATCGGTCCCGCGCAATGTCCACCCGTGAACCGTGTCAGGCGGGGAACCGAGCAGCACTAAGCGGATCTGGGCGTGTGCCGTGGGGCTGCCGATCCTGAGCCGGCTGTATGGGTAACGGGCATATTCTGTTCTTCAAAGGCCGGTGCGCGGTCTTGTTGTGCGTCGAGGCCCGCCGGGGCCTCCGGCGGGTTACTTTTCCCACATGGGAAAAGTAACCAAAAGGATGCTTAGGGGGGAAATCCGGTTCGGCTCCAGCCCAAAGGGCGGGCTTCCGCTCACAGGATTTTCCCCCCTAAGAACCCCCATTTTACGGGAGAGCTATATACGTTCCTCTGTTTGTATTTTTCCGGCGCGTGGGGCTTTCGACGCTGGCGCTCCTAGTTGTGCTGCCGCCGGTGTCTAGGCGCTGAGGCGCAGCTGCTTCCTGCCTTCTGCGCCTGAGTGGGCGGCGTTACCGGCACTGGTGCATAACGAACCGTATTCGCGCCAGATGCGTTTATTTTGCAGCTCTCAGGTCACGCCGTAGCGGCTGCGCACCAAAACGTGTGCGGCGCCCACAAAGGCGCTCAAAGGAGCGCTGCCTACATTCGTTCCACTGCCAAGGCAGGCCCGGTGTGGGCCGAAAATTGAAATGGTCCTGATTCGCAAAGCCGCACTAGCCGTTTCAAGTGCCAACTGTCTACCTATAGCCCCCGTAAACCGGGGGTTCTTAGGGGGGAAAATCCTGCGAGCAAGAGCGCGCCTTTCGCGCTCGCAGTCGAGCCGGATTTTCCCCCCTAAGCGGCCTTTTGGTTACTTTTCCCCCGGGGGAAAAGTAACCCCCCGGAGGGCGGGCCCCTCCATATACTCTTCGAGGTGATATGATGTACCAGGCCCTATACCGCAAGTGGCGTTCCAAGACATTCGACCAAGTCGTGGGGCAGGACCACGTCACCCAAACCTTAAAACGGCAGGTCGCCACCGGCAGGCTCTCTCACGCTTATCTATTTACCGGCACCCGGGGGACGGGTAAGACCTCCTGCGCCAAGCTGCTGGCCCGGGCGGTGAACTGCGAAAATCCCCAGGCCGGCAATCCCTGCAACGTCTGCCCCTCCTGTCAGGGCATTCTCAACGGCTCCATCCTGGACGTGCTGGAGCTGGACGCCGCCTCCAACAACGGCGTGGACGACATCCGGGCCATCCTGGACGAGGCCGTCTACACCCCCGCCACCGTGAAAAAGCGCGTCTACATCATTGACGAGGTCCATATGCTGTCCAATCAGGCGTTTAACGCCCTGCTCCAGATCCTGGAGGAGCCGCCGGAGCACCTGATGTTTATCCTGGCCACCACCGAGGTCCACAAGGTGCTGGCCACCATCAAAAGCCGGTGCCAACAGTTTGCCTTCAAGCGCATCCACCCGTCGGACATCGCAACCCATCTGCTGCGCATCTCCAAGGAGGAGGGCATTGGCCTCACCGACGGCGGGGCCGCCCTCATCGCCCGGCTGGCCGACGGCGGAATGCGCGACGCCCTGTCCCTGCTGGACCAGTGTTCCGGCGGTGGGAACGGCACGGCGGTGGATGAAGAACGCGTGCTGTCCTCCCTGGGTCTGGCGGGCAATCTGGAGGCCGCCGCCCTCCTGCAAAACGCCGCCGACGGCGACATTGCCGCCGCCCTGGAACGCCTTGACAAGCTCTATGCCAACGGCAAGGAGATGACCGCCCTGGCCGGAGAGCTGTCCGCCCTGGTTCGGGACCTGCTGGTCCGCAAGACCGCCCCTAAAACCGGCGCGGCGCTTATGACCGGCGGCTTTGACGGGGAAACGCTGAAAAAGTTGTCCGCCCGATTCGATGTAGCCCGGCTGGCCCAAATGCTAAACCGCCTGCAAAAGACGGCCGCGGACCTGACCCGGTCCGCCAACCGCCGCACGGATATAGAATTGTGTCTCCTCACCCTGTGCGACCCCACGCTGGACGGGTCTGTGGCCAGTCTGTCCGCCCGAATCGCCCGACTGGAGCAAGGCGGCGCCCCCGTACCCGCCCCAGCCCCCCAGGCGGCCCCTGTACAAAAGCAGCCCCAGGCGGCAGTCCCACGGGATGAGCCGCCCCTTCCAGAGGAGCCTCCGCTCCCTGAAGAACCGCCACTTTTGGATGCGCCTCCCCTCCCCGACGCTCCCCCCATGCGAAACGAAATTCCCTGGGAGGCGCCGCCGGTCCAAAGGGAGGAGCCCCAGCCCGCTCCCTTGGGCCACCCCGCGGGGGAGTCCCGGCCGGAACCGTCCCCCGCGCCTCAGACTGCCCCCACCAACGTCCCCGGCTGGCCGGGCTGGCCTGCCTTTCTGGCCCAGCTCAAGGGTATGATCTCACTGAGCGACTACAGCATGATCAACAACCCCGCTATGGCGGAGGGCCGCTTTGACGGGCGCAAGCTTACCATCTGGACCACCTTTGAGGTGGTGAAGAAGATCGCCAGCAGTCCGGCCGTCACCCAGCCCATGGCCCAGCTATGCCAGCAGCTCACGGGAGTGGCCCATCAGGTGGAGATCAGAGACGGCCAGGCCCCGCCGGAGGAAATCCCCGCCGCGCCGCCGGGAGCGGTGGATGCGCTGGATGAGTTTGTAGCTCGAGGCGGAAGCAATATCACCGTCGAATAAACAATCATGACATTAACATAGGAGGCAGTGAAGAATGGCAAAGGGATTCAACAGCCGCGGTATGGGCGGCATGGGCGGCAATATGAACAACATGATCCGCCAGGCGCAGAAGATGCAGCAGGATATGATGAAGGCCCAGGAGGAGCTGGAAACAAAGACCTATGAAGCCGCGGCGGGCGGCGGTGTGGTCACCGCCGCCGTATCCGGCAAGAAGGAACTGGTCAGCGTGGCCATCGACCCCGAGGCCGTGGACCCGGACGATGTGGAAATGCTCCAGGACCTGATCGTGGCCGCCGTCAACGAGGCCCTGCGCAAGGCCTCCGATGACGCCGCCAGCCAGATGTCCAAGCTGACGGGCGGATTAAATCTTCCCTTCTGAGCATACTGATGAAAATGCACAACAGTACCTTGGGCTATCTGGAGAACGCCCAGGGGGAATACCTGATGCTCCACCGGGTGAAGAAAAAGGTGGACGTAAACAAGGACAAGTGGATCGGCGTGGGCGGCCACTTTGAGGAGGGCGAAAGCCCCGACGAGTGCTTCCGCCGGGAGGTTTTTGAGGAGACCAATCTCACCCTCACCAGCTTCCGCTTCCGCGGGGTGGTCACCTTCCTCAACGACGACGGACAGGGGGAATATATGTACCTGTTCACCGCCGACGGTTGGACCGGGACCCTCGCCGGCGACTGCGATGAGGGCGATCTGGCCTGGGTGCCCAAGGAGCAGGCGCCAAACCTCCCCGGCTGGGAGGGAGACAAAATTTTCCTGCGCCTGCTGGCGGAGGACCAGCCGCCCTTCCTCCTCACCCTGCAATATGAGCAGAACCGGCTGGTTCGGGCCGTGTTGGACGGTAAGAATTTAAAAATTGCGATTAGCCCAACGGGACCCCGCAAAGCCTGTTTTTGACCTTGTGATACGGTGAAGCGGGCGAGCTTTCCCTGAAGGGGGATGCGAGTGAGCGCAGCCTGCGCCGATGAAAGGAGATGTATCGCCATATGAAATTTTCCGAGATGCCCTATGAACGCCCCGACCTGGAGGCGCTGAAGGGGCAGGTATCCACCCTCACCGACCGCCTCAAGGCGGCAAACAGCTATGCCGAGGCCAAAGCCGTATTTTTGGAGCGGGACCAGGAATCTCGGCGCCTGGATACCCTGGCCACGCTGGCCCAGGTACGCAACACCATTGACACCCGGGATAAGTTCTATGACGCCGAGGTGAAGTTCTGGAACGCCGCCCTGCCCGAGCTGGAGGAGTACGAACAGGCGTGGAAGCTGGCCATGCTGCAATCCCCCTTCCGCAAGGAGTTCGAGGCGGAGTACGGCAACTTGATGTTCCTCAACACGGAGATCGCCCTGAAAACCTTCTCCCCGGAGATCGTACCCCAGCTCCAGCAGGAGAACGATTTGACCCAGGAATATCAAAAGCTCATCGCCTCCGCCCAGGTGCCCTTTGAGGGCAAAACCTATACCCTTTCCCAGATGACCCCCTTCCAGAACGACGCGGACGACACCCGCCGCCTGGCGGCATGGAAGGCTGTGGGCGGCTGGTTCAAGGAGCACCAGGCCGATCTGGACCGCATTTACGACCAGCTTACCCACCTGCGGGACGAGATGGGCCGCAAGCTGGGCTATGAGAACTATATCCCCCTGGGCTATTACCGCATGGGCCGCAACTGCTACACCAAGGAGGATGTGGAGCAATTCCGCGGCGCCGTGCGCAAGTATCTGGTCCCTCTGGCCGACCGGGTGTACCGGGTCCAGGCGCAGCGGCTGGGGGTGGAGTACCCGCTGAGCTATGCCGACGCGGCGCTGAAATTCCGCTCCGGCAACCCCAAGCCCCAGGGAAGCCCCGACGACATCATCGCCCAGGGCAAAAAGTTCTACGACGAGCTGTCCCCGGAGACGTCCGAGTTTTTCCGCGCCATGCTGGACGGGGAGCTGATGGATGTACTGTCCACCGAGGGCAAGGCCGGGGGCGGCTACTGCACCGGTCTGCTGGACTACCGGGTTCCCTTCATCTTCGCCAATTTCAACGGCACCCAGGGGGACGTTGACGTCATCACCCACGAGGCCGGCCACGCCTTTGCCGCCTGGATGAACCGGGACCGGGTGCCCTCCAGCTATATCTGGCCGGGGATGGAGGCCTGCGAGGTCCACTCCATGTCCATGGAGTTCATGGCCTGGCCCTGGACGGAGGGATTTTTTGGACCGGACGCCCGGAAATACCGATACACCCATCTGGCCGGGGCGCTGACCTTCATCCCCTATGGCACGCTGGTGGACCATTTCCAGCATGAGGTGTACGCCCACCCGGACATGACCCCGGCCCAGCGCCACGCCAAGTGGAAGGAGCTCCAGGGGGTATATATGCCCTGGATGCGGCTGGATGGGGACATTCCCTTCTTCTCTGAAGGGGAGGCCTGGCAGCGGCAGATGCACATCTACGAGTCCCCCTTCTATTATATCGACTACTGCCTGGCTCAGACGGTGGCGCTCCAGATTTGGGCGCTGCTGCAAAGGGACCACAAGCTGGCCTGGGAAAAATATATGGCCTACACCCGTCAGGGGGGCAGCTGCACCTTCACTGAGCTGCTGAAAAACGCGGCGCTGGACAGCCCCTTCGACGAAAAGTGCCTCCGGTCCGTGTGCGAGGCCGCCAGCGCGTGGCTGGACAACTACGATTTGAGCGGCATCCAATAAAACCCAAAAAGTTCCTCTTTCCGCCGGGAAAGGGGAACTTTTTATCTCTACTGGACAGGTTTCCCGTAAAAACTCTTGACGTGCCGCTTCATTTCCGATAAACTATGTATGATTTTATCCAACAACTGAGGAGGATTACCATGAAATCCACTGTTTACTTCACCCGCGACCTGTCCCCCGAGGCCGTGCTCCGCATTTACGACGCTCTGGACATCACCCTGGAGGGCAAGGTGGCCGTCAAGGTCCACTCCGGCGAGCCGGGCAACCAGAACTTCCTGCGTCCTGACTTCTGGAAGCCCATGATCGATAAGGTGGGCGGCGCCATCGTGGAGTGCAACACCGCTTACGACGGCGGGCGCAACACCACCCACGCCCACAAGATCACCATGGAAAAGCACGGCTGGGTCAACGCCGCCCAGGTGGACATTTTGGACGAGACCGACGACATGGAGCTGGCCATCCCTGGGGGCAAGGTCATCCAGAAAAACTTTGTAGGGGCGCATCTGGCCGACTACAACTCTCTGCTGGTGCTCTCCCACTTCAAGGGGCATCCAATGGGCGGCTTCGGCGGAGCGCTGAAGAACATCTCTATCGGCATCGCCTCCTCCCGGGGCAAGCAGTATATCCACGGCGCGGGCGACATGGACAAGTTCTGGGACTCCGACCACGACTCCTTCCTGGAGTCCATGGCGGACGCGGCCTGGTCCATCCACCACCGCTTCCAGGGCAAAATCGCCTATATCAACGTGATGAAGAATATGTCCGTGGACTGCGACTGCTGCGCGGTGGCCGCCGACCCTAAGATCGGTGATATCGGCATTTTGGCCTCTCTGGACCCGGTGGCCCTGGACCAAGCGTGCTTGGACCTGGTGTATCAGTCCGACGACCCCGGTAAGGGCGACCTGATCGAGCGCATCGAATCCCTTCACGGCGTTCATACCGTAGAGGCCGCCGCCGGCCTGGGCGTCGGCTCCCGCGAGTACAATTTGGTGGAACTGAGCTAAAGTCAAGGGCGTTCCTTTTCTCGTAAGAAAAAGGAACGCCCTTGACCTATATGGTCCCTGTTATAGTGCCTCCGCCCAACACGGCGCCTTTTTCATCGTATACCACCGCCGCCTGGCCGGGCGTCACCGCCCGCTGGGGCTGGGCAAACGCCAAGCGCACCCGGTCCCCCTCTGGGATGACTGTCACCGGCTGTTCCGTCTGGCGGTAGCGGGTCTTTGCCAGCGCTTCAAAGGGCCTTTCCGGCGGCGCAATGAGCCAATTCCAATCCGCTGCCGCGCACCCAGGGGAGTAAAGCGCCTCCTCCGGCCCCACGGTGACGGTGTTATCCGCCATGCACTTGGAGCACACATAAATACGCCCAGACGAGGAAACCCCCACACCCCGGCGCTGGCCAATGGTGAGTCCCGCCGCACCCCGGTGACGGCCCACCACCTTTCCGCTCTGGTCAATGATGTCCCCCTCGGGATAGGTTTTTCCCGTGTGGCGTTCCATGAACGCCAGATAATCCCCGTCGGGCACGAAGCAGATGTCCTGGCTGTCGTGCTTTCGCGCGTTGACAAAGCCCTCCCGCTGGGCGATTTCGCGCACCTCAGCTTTCGTCAGTCCACCCAGCGGAAATAGAGTCTGCGCCAATTGCTCCCGGGGGATGGGATAGAGCACATAGCTTTGATCCCGGCTCAGGTCTACGGCCTTGGCCATGCGAAAACCGCCTGTGCCGTCCGCCAAAATCTGCGCATAGTGTCCGGTGGCGATGTAGTCACATTTTAGCTCCCGTGCCCGGCGGTGGAGCCGGTCAAATTTCAAAAAACGGTTGCAGTCGATGCAGGGATTGGGGGTCTCCCCCCGCTCGTAGGCATTGATGAAAGGTTGGATGACCTTTTCTTCAAAATCCTCTGAATAGTTAAACACATAGTGGGGAATACCCATTCGGCCGGCCACTTCCCGGGCGTCCTCCACGTCGTCCAGGGTACAGCAGGGATGGCCTTTGTCCAGGCTCAGCGTCTCATTCCCAAACAGCTTCATCGTGACGCCAATACACTCATAGCCCTGTGCTTTCAGCAAATACGCCGCCACGCCGGAGTCCACTCCGCCGCTCATGGCCACCAGGACCCGCTTCTTCCGCTCCATATTCCCGCCCCTTTCTGTACGTATTATACCACCAGTGTCAATAGAAGGCCCCCGGCGTTCAGCACCGGGGGCCTTCTATCACAGCGCTCTCAGCATCGCCGGGCCGCGTTTGGCCAAGGTGATGGTGCTAACGGCTGTCAGCACCGCCAACAGGGCAACAGGCAGGGCCAACGCGGCCCAGCCCACCGTCTGACTGCCCAGCCAGTACAGCCCGCCCGCCGCAGCCAGCGCCGCCATAGGGACGAACATAGCCAAGGTGGTAGCCAGGGACTGCTTGATGACCACGGTCTCATTGACCGCGTCCAGCTTGGGGAAGGTCAGCCCCATCAGCATCCCAAACATGGCGTGGCCCACCGCAAAGAGCAGCGTGGCAATCAGAAGCGCGGCGCCCTGCCACAGCTGGAATCCCAACGCAATGGAGATGCACGCCCCGGCAATTACGGTACAGGGGAGGGTGAGCAGCAGCTGGAACCCTGCCTTGACCCACAGCAGCGTACTGCCCGGCATGGGAGCCTCCCGCAGGATCCAGAGATATTTCCCCTCCAGGCTGACGGAAGGGGCAGCGATGGGGCAGGTACACAGGCAGAAGCAGATCACAGCCGCCGCCATGGGCAGCAGGGGGAAACCTTCCATACCAACAAAGGCAAGCAGCTTCTCCCGCATCACCAGGGATGCCACTCCGGCGGCCAGCAGCATAATCAGGCCAAGGCCGGCATTCCAGAAGTACATGGGCGTGCCAAAGAACCGCTGGGCCTCCTTCCGCAAAAGGGCCTTCTTTTGACTGGAGGCGGATTGGGCGGAGAGCTTATAGTTGCTCTGGGCAGATCGGGCGGCGAAGGCTGTGACTGCCTGCCGGTAGACCCGGCCCAGGCCGAATACCACCAGGGCAAAGGGAATGACACAGCAGGCGGCGAAGGCCAGCAGCAGGCCCCAGTCCCCCAGGATGCCCTCGCCCATCCACAGCAGGGGCGCGGCCCAGTTAAGGGAGTCCTTTATACCAGCGGCATTGGCGGCAAGGCCGCTAATCATTCTGTTAAGGTTAAAGGAAAAATAGAACACCACAACCAGAAACAAGCCAGTCACGATGTTCTGTCCCAGCGCTCCCTTGGATACCCTGGCGGACAGAAAGGCCACCAGCGCCCCCAGCAGGACCGACAGCGCCGTATCCAGCAGGGGCAGGGTCAGGGCCGCGATGACAAGCCGCACCCAAAAGAGGAGGCTGTGCCCCATGCCGCTCTGGGTCAGTATTGTGCAGACCACCCCGGCGGGGAGCAGCACAAAGGCAGAGAACAGCAGGTTTTCCAGGTAGATGGCCGTCACCCGGCTGGCCATCAGCAGGGTGGAGGATACCGGCATACTCAGCAGCAGGTCGTTGTCCTTCCCGCCAAACACCACGCCCTTGACGGCGAAGGTGGTGAACAGCAGCCCGCCCACCAGGGCGGCCATGCCCATAAAGATGAACACCAATATCTCCATATGCGAGGGGGCCAGCGCCTGCATCAGCATGTAGCTGTAAAAACCGGAGAGGTAGAGGCCCAGGCCGGCAATGGCAACGACGGCGCCCAGGCCGGTGGCCGCCTTTTTCCGACTGCGGCCCCGGGAATTGGTGGAGGAGAGCAGCATAGACTGTATGCTCACCTTCAGCAAAGTGAGAAACTTCTTCATTTTTCTCCCTCCAGCTCCAGGAATACGTCCTCCAGGGAGGAGTCGCCCACCAGCGCCTCGGTGGGGCCGCTCTTCACCAGCCGCCCGTCCTTGATGATGGCGATTTGGTGGCACAGCTTTTCCGCCACCTCCAGCACATGGGTGGAGAAAAACACCGCCGATCCCCCTCGGCACAATTCCGCCAGATACCCCTTCATCAGGTGGGAAGCGGAGGGATCCAGGCCCACAAAAGGCTCGTCTAAAATCAGCAGCTTGGGGCGGCGGATAAAGGCTGAGATGAGAGCCAGCTTCTGCCGCATACCATGGGAATAGCTTCCTATGGCGGAGCCCAGATTTCCGGTCAGCTCGAAGGCGTCGCCGAATTTGCCGATGTCGGCGGTGCGCTGGTCCGCTGGGATGTCGTATAGGTCGGCAATGAAGTTGAGGTAGTCGATTCCCTTCATGAACTCGTACAAATCCGGGTTGTCGGGCAGGAAGGCGGTGACCCGCTTGGCCCCCACCGGGTCCTTTTTGATGTCGTGTCCGTCGATGGCGATGGTCCCCTCGGTAAAGTCCATCACTCCCGCCACCGCCCGGAGGGTGGTGGTTTTGCCCGCCCCGTTGTGGCCGATGAAGCCGTAAATCTCGCCGGGGCGCACGTGGAGGGTCAGGTCGTCCACGGCCTTTTTCCCTCCGGGATAGGTTTTGGAATAGTGTTCGATGCGAAGCATAGAAGTACCTTCTTTCTTGGAAACATGAAAAAGTTCAAACCTTACACCTGGTCAAAGGTTCATAACAAAGTTAAATATGGTGATAGCGGCCGCCACGGCCAGAACAAGGAAGCCGCTTAAACGTTTCTCCTTCTCCTCGAACGAAGCGAACCACGCCCCCAAAACCCCAACCGCCACGGGCAGCGGCAGGGCAAGCAGCTTTGGCCATACCTTGCTGGGCTGTCCGTCCACGCCGATTTGCGCAATCAGTTCGTCCGGCAGCAGAAACCAGCCCACCGCCGCAGCAGCAATCAGAGGAATCACCAGCAGGAAGGGCCAAAAACGCTTTTTATCTTCCATAACGCTCACCCCTTATAGCGCACCGCCGTGCCGTACACGGTGATCTCCGCCGCCCCCTGCATGATGGACGCGGAGGCGTAGCGGACATTGACCACCGCGTCCGCCCCCAGGGCCTCCGCCTCGTCCACCATCCGCTTGGTGGCCAGCTGGCGGGCCTCGATGAGCATGGCGGTATAGCTCTCGATCTCTCCGCCCACAAAGGTCTTCATCCCGGCCATAAAGTCCTTGCCGAAGCTCTTGCACTGGACCACCGAACCCTTCACAATGGACAGCGCCTCAATTTCCCGTCCGGGGATGTGGTCAATATTGAGCAGCAGCATCCTCTTCCCCTCCCTTGATCTGCTTGATGCGCTGGTACAGCGCCGCCAGTACGCCGATGATAACCACCACCGGCACCGCCGCGATGGAGACGATGATGCCGATGGGCGGAGCCTCCTCCGGCGCGGTGGTAAAGCCCCAGACGATAAGGGCCAGAAACGCCGCCATCATCACCAGAATCACCACCGCCGCACCCACGGGACTGACGTATCGGGTCAATTTGTCCTGTTTTCCTACGTTCATGAATTTGGTTCCCTCCTGTTCCTGCCGCTCCATGGATGCCAGCACCCCGTCGGCGTCCAGGCCGTCCAATTGGCTGTGGCTGTCCCGGATCTGGACGCATACGCCTTGGGCCGCGGCCAGGTTGGACTGCTTGCGCTCCAGCTGGATGATATGCCGCCCCATAGCGTCCTCCAGGGTCAGCGACCCGGACTTGAGGCGCAAAATCTCCTCGATGGGCACGTCCAGCATCCGCAGCAGCTTGATTTTTTTCAGCCACACCACATCGGCGTCGCTGTAGTCCCGGTAGCCGTTTTCCGTATTGCGCCCGGGGGTGAGCAGCCCCTCTTTTTCATAGAATCGGATGTTCCCTTTGGTGATGCCCACCAGCTGCTCCACCTGATTGATTTTCATCGTCTTCCCTCCCTCTTGAGACCATGGTACACCTTCCACCAAGTGGAAGGTCAAGGGGTATTTCAAAAAATCTGCGCACAACGAAACGACGGGATCAATCTCTCCCTGCGGGGACGACTCCCACTAGGACGTGCAGAAAGTCCATGTCTTTCGCCCCGCCCCGTATGAACTGTCCCCGCAGGGGGAGGTTGGTCCCGCCGCCTTGCGAAAAGTTTATACCAGCTCCAGTGCCTGACTCAAATCAGCGATCAAGTCGTTCACATCTTCCAGCCCCACGGAGAACCGCACCAGATCCGGAGACACCCCGGCGGCGGCCAGTTCCGCGTCGTTCATCTGCCGGTGTGTGGCGGAGGCGGGGTGGAGCACGCAGGTCTTGGCATCCGCCACATGGGTGGCAATGGAGGCCAGCTTCAGCCCCGCCATGAACCGCTCCGCGGCGGCCCGGCCGCCCTTCACGCCGAAGGACACCACGCCGCAGCAGCCGTTGGGCAGATACTTCCGCGCCAGCTCATAGTATTTGTCTCCGGGCAGGCCCGCATACCGCACCCAGGCCACCTTTTCGTGCTTTTGCAGCCACTCCGCCACGGCCTGGGCGTTCTCGCAGTGCTTTGCCATACGCAGGGGGAGGGTCTCAATACCCATGCCCAGCAGCCAGGCGTTCATGGGGGCGGGGGTGGAGCCGAAGTCCCGCATCAGCTGGACTACCGCCTTGGTGATATAAGCCCCGCCCTGTCCGAAGCGCTCGGTGTAGGTCACGCCGTGGTAGCTGTCATCGGGAGTGGTAAGGCCGGGGTATTTATCCGCGTGGGCATTCCAGTCAAAGCTGCCGGAGTCCACGATGGCCCCGCCTACGGTGGCGGCGTGGCCGTCCAGGTACTTGGTGGTGGAGTGGGTCACGATGTCCACACCCCACTGGAAGGGACGGCACAGGGCCGGTGTGGCGAAGGTGTTGTCCACGATCAGGGGCACGCCGTGGGCGTGGGCGGCGCGGGCGAACTTCTCGATGTCCAGCACGGTCAGGGCGGGATTGGCGATGGTCTCGCCAAAGAGGGCCTTGGTATTGGGCTTGAAGGCGGCGTTCAGCTCGTCCTCCGGGCAGTCCGGATCCACGAAGGTGAACTCGATGCCCATGCGCTTCATGGTGACGGCGAACAGGTTATAGGTTCCGCCATAGATGGCGGAAGAAGCCACGATGTGATCGCCAGCGGAGGCGATATTGAAAATGGCAAAGAAATTTGCAGCCTACCCGGAGGACAGCAGCATGGCCGCCGCGCCCCCCTCCAGCGCGCACAGCCGGGCCGCCACCATGTCGCTGGTGGGGTTTTGCAGGCGGGTGTAGAAGTAGCCTTCAGCCTCCAGGTCGAACAGCCTGCCCATGTCCGAGCTGGTCTCGTAGCGGAAGGTTGTGGACTGGATGATGGGGATGTTGCGGGGTTCGCCGTTGCCGGGGCGGTAACCGGCGTGGAGGCAGTTGGTGTTGAAATTCATGGGTATATCTTCCTTTCTAATAATATATTATCGCGCCAAAGCCTTCCCCTATGGGGAAGCAGGGTGGCATTTGCCAAACAGATGACGGATGAGGGGGGGCGGTAGGGCGGCATAGCCGGAAGCAGGAGCGGAGGGACCAGCCTCCCCCTGCGGGGGCAGTTCAGACCATCTCGCTTGCAGACCCGCCCCCATTTGCACATCCTAGTGGGAGTCGCCCCCGCAGGGGGAGGCTGGTCCCTCCGCTTACGGTTAAGGGGTGGGCGGGGACAGGGCGGTCAGTTCTCCGGCGGGTTCTCCTTCTATTAGAATTTGCACTTGCTCTACCGTATCCAGGCTGCACAGAGTCTCAACGATGGAAGAAACGGCAAGCGTTCGCTCGTTTTCTGGCAAATCCAGCAAATGGGCAGACAGGTCGGCGGTGCATAGGCCCTCATCCACCCAGGCGGAGCGGACTGTCAGTTCGCTTGGCAGCAGCGGAAGCAATCCTTTGTCCTCTGGCCCGGCAATGAGAGCCGTGAGTACCGCTTTTGCGGGAATGCTCCCCTCCGTCAAGCGAAATTTACGCCACTCGAAGCCCAGAGAATCCCCGCTCTCCCGACGGAAATAGAGGGCGGCGGTGACCTCCACCGGCGTTTCCTCCGCCCCGGAGAACAGCACATCCTTGGGGTACAGCACCGGACGCTCCCGGTAGGACTGCCCGCCGCCGTTGACGGTGACCCGCACCCCTTCCACTCCCGGCAGCTGGGCCAGGGTGAGGGTAATGCACGAATCTGCCAGAGTCAAATTGATACCCACCAGCTCGGCGTAGGCTGCGGACAGTTCCACATTGGCCACCTGGTTTTCCAGAGACCAACTGAGTACCCGCGTCCCGGCAGGGATGATAGCGGCTAACTCGATCTCCTCCTGAGGCGGTCCCGCCAGCAGGGCGGACAGCAGGCCGGGGATGGAACGGTCCTCCCCTGTATAGGGGCAGGCATCCAGGATGCCGGACACCTCGCCCAGGGCCGGATTCACCGGAAACCACAGGTAGAGCCCCTCCGGTTCCTCCTGATTCCGGTCAGCGCAGCCGAAAGCCAACGCCAGCACCAGCGCAGCCAGCAGCAGACGCGCAATGGCTTTTTTCATTCGCCATCCCCCTCTCGCAGGGCGGGGAACTCCGCCTCGAACCGGGTGCCCCGTCCGGCGGGGTTGGGTCCCGCTGTAATGTCGCCGCCGTGGACTCTCGCCGTGTCCCGAGCGATGGACAGCCCCAGACCGGTGCCTCCCGCCGCTCGAGACCGGGCCTTGTCCACCCGGTAAAAGCGGTCGAAAATTTTGGGCAGGTCCTCCTCCGGAACGCCCAGGCCGGTGTCGGTGACGGTCAGCGCCACCTTGTCCCCCCGACGGCAGACCACCACCTCCACCCGGCCACCTGGCTGGTTGTATTTGATGGCGTTCTCAATCAGGTTAAAGGCCACTTGGTAGATATCGTCCTCGTTGGCCCGCAGGGCACAGGCAGAGGCCAGGCTGGTTCTGAGCTCCACCTGAGATGTCTGGGCCACAGGTGTGAGCAGGTGTACCACCTGATCCGCCACACGTCCCAGCTCCACCGGCTCGGAGGTCCGCTCCGCACTGGCGTCCAGACGGGTCAGGGCCAAGAGGTGTTCGCTGATGCGGGTCAGGCGGTCCGCCTCCTCGCCAATGTCGGAGACAAACTCCCGCACCGTCTCCATGTCCACCGATTCGTTCTGCAAAATGGAATCGGTCAGCAGGCGGATGGAGGCCAGGGGGGTTTTCAGCTCGTGGGAGGCGTCGGACACAAACCGCCGCCGAGCCTCCTCCGTGGTCTGGAGGCGGTCGGTGAGCTGGTTGAATTCATCAGCCAGCTGGGCCATCTCGTCCCGGCCCTGGGATTCCACCCGGTGGTTATATTCACCCTCCCGCACGTGGCGGATGGCGGACAGCAGGCGGACGGTGTTTCGGGTCAGGGTCTTGGACAGCAGCACCACCAGCACCAGCGCCACCACGCAGATGACGATGGAGATATAGCGCAGGTTGGCCAGGATGGACAGCAGGACGTCCGCCTGCTCGGTGTCGTACTCATAGAGATACACCGCCCCCAAAGTCATGCCGTGGTACATGATGGGCACTGCCGCCCGGGTGCGGATGGCCCCCTCCCGGTACTCGGCCCGGGAGGCGTCCTGCCCCCGCAGGGCCCACACCACCTCGCCCATGAGGGCATAGTCCCCCACCCGGTTGTCCAGGGTGGAGCTGTCATACAGGATGAGGCCGGAGGCGTCTGTGACCAGGACCCGGGTGCCCTGGGCCTCCTCCAGCAGGGCCATGGTCTGCTCCACGCCCTCCTTTGTCAGGGTTTCGGACACGGACAGGGTGGAGCCGATGACCAGGGCCTGCCGCCTCAGGGTACTCTCCTTGGAGGTAAACACCATGTTTTCCGCCATCAGCACGGGGTAGGTGTTCATAACGATGAGGATGGCCGCCACCACCAGCAGGTAGGTCAGGGCGTACTTGGCCTGGATGCTCCGGAAAAAGGGGACGCCCTTTTCCCGCTCCCTTCGCTTCACTGCCTTCACACGCCCACCTCTTTTCTTAATTACAAATCGTTGGCCAGATAGTACCCCACGCCCCACTTGGTCAGGATGTGCTCGGGATTGGCGGGGTCTGGCTCCAGCTTTTCCCGCAGGCGGCGGATGTGCACGTCCACCGTGCGGAACTCGCCGATATACTCGTAGCCCCACACCAGATTGAGCAGGTTTTCCCGGCTGTACACTCGCCCCGGATTCTGCATTAACAGGGCCATCAGGTCAAACTCCTTTGCGGTCAGCTCCACCGGCTCGCCGTCCCGCCAGGCGGCCCGCTCGGCCACGTCCAGGGTGATGCTCCCCTGGGTGAGGCGGTCGGCCTCCCGCTGCTGCTGAGCGGCGGCCCCCGCCCGGCGCAGGAGGGCCCGGATGCGGGCCTTCAGCTCCAAAATGTTGAAGGGCTTGGTGATGTAGTCGTCCGCCCCGCACTCGAAGCCGATGATCTTGTCCGCGTCCTCGCTCTTGGCCGTCAGCATGATGACGGGCACGTTGGAGAATTCCCGGATCTTCATACATGCCTGCAAACCGTCGATCTTGGGCATCATCAGATCTAAGATGATGAGGTCAAACTGACCCGTCCGGGCCTTTTCCACCGCCTCCTCGCCGTCGGAGCCGGTGTCCACCTGATAACCCTCGTTCTCCAAATTGAATTTGATCCCTTTCACCATGACGCGCTCGTCGTCAACCACTAATATCCTGGGCATTTGCTATCCTCCTGTTGTGATCTGGTCCAGAATGTTTGCCAGGGTTCCCTCGCCGATCCCCTTCACCCTCGTCAGGTCCTCGGGGTAGACAAAGGGCCCATTGGCCTCCCGGTCGTCGATGATGGCCTGAGCCTTTACCTCGCCAATGCCTTTCAGGGTCATCAATTCCTCTAACCCGGCAGTGTTGATGTCCACCCGGTCTCCTTCCACCGCCTCCACAACGGCGGGCGGCTCATAGGGGAGCCTGTTCAGAGGAGTCATTGTTGTGCTTCGCAGCGCGAAGCACAACACCATAGCGGCCCCGGCCGCTATGGCTACCGCCCATATCCCCCGGTCAGCCCTCGACAGCTTCATCTTACCCCTCCAAAAATCGACCGAAACCCTGTTTTCCCCAGTTGCGTGGGACAAAACTTTCTGATATAATTATTGCGTATTATAAATTTGAACTGGGCCGCTTTAAAACGGCAGATTATATTATATCATAAAATGCGGGAGATTCCTATGAAAAAATATCGTTTTCTTTCTCTGCTTTTAGCGGGTCTCATGGCCCTGTCTCTTATCAGCCCCGCCTTGGCTCTGGAGGACCCTCAGCCTCTAGCTACCGCCGTCATCATTGTGGACGGCGACAACCACGAAATTCTCTACGACCTCAACGCCCACGAGCGCCGCTATCCCGCCTCCATCACCAAGATTATGACCTCCCTGGTGGTGCTGGACGCGGTGGACCAGGGTAAGATCAGCTTGGACACCATCGTCACCGCCTCCGCCCAGGCGGTGGATCTGCCCTGGGACAGCTCCACCGCGGGCATCAAGGCGGGGGAAGAGCTGTCCATCCTGAGTCTGCTGTACTGCGATCTGCTGCCCTCCGGCAATGAGGCCTGCAATATCCTATCGGAAGCGGTGGCGGGCACCTCGGCGGAGTTCGTGGCGCTGATGAACGCCAAAGCTCAGGAGCTGGGCATGGAGGACACCCATTTTGCCAATCCCCACGGCCTCCACGACCCGGAGCACTACACCACCGCCTATGACATCTACCTGATGGCCTACGCGGCCATGCAGAATGAGACCTTCCGCACCATCGTGCGCTCCCCTTCCTATAACCTCCCGGCCACCAACCTCCAGGAGGAGCGGACCATTTTCTCTTCTAACGGCTTGCTGACGGGCTATTACGCCGGACAGGGATATACTTACGGCAAGGCCATCGGCATCAAAACCGGCTATACCGGCGAGGCGGGGCGCTGTCTGGCCTCCGCCGCGGTGGACGAGCTGGGGCGCACCTTCTACTGCGTGGTGCTGGGCACGGAGGACGAGCCGGAGACCAAGAGCAAGCGGTCCTTTACCGAGAGCAAGCGACTGTTGGAGTGGGCCTTTGACAACTACCACCACATCACCCTGCTGGATCAGGACACGGAAAATGTGATGCGGGAGGTGGCGGTCACACTCTCTGACGAGGCGGACTATGTGCAGGCCATCCCCAAGGGGGAGATTCAGGCTACGGCGCCCTCTGACTTTGACATCACCCAGGCGAAGCTGGACATCAAGCTTCCCGACAGCATCGAGGCCCCCGTCACGGCGGGGGACAAGCTGGGCACCATCACCCTGGAGTATAACGGCGTGGAGTATGGAACGCTGGACATGGTGGCCACGGACAGCGTGGACCGTTCCGATTTTCTCTACACAATCCAGCAGGTAAAATACTACTGGGATCAGTGGTGGGTCAAGGCGCTGGTGGCGGTTGGAGCAGTGCTGGCGGTGGCGCTCATTGTGTTTGTGACGGTAGTGCTGCCCAAGCGGAAGGCGCGGCGGCGCTACAGCCGGACCGGGGGAGGACGGCGGTCCAGCAATTATCGCGGGCGGCGCTGATTTTGTCGTTTTTTGGATGGATTTGTCACTTTTTTCACGCTGTTTATAAAAAATTCATAACGTTCACGAATTCTTCACAAAAGGTTCTCAAATAGTCCAACATTTCCCCGGGGGGACCTGGTATTATAATCACGTCAGGTACAAAACCAGACAATCTCCTCCCTCTCTCTTTTCTCAAAAAAATGAAGGCCCTCCGGCGTCAGCCGGGGGGCTTTCATTTTTGCGAAATGCGCCGCTTTTGCAGGGGATGGCCCTGCGGGGCGGCGCTTTCTCTCATGTGAGAGAAAGTGCCCAAAGAGAACATTTAGGGGGAGGCCTACTGGCCTCCCCCTAAAGACCCCCTTTTTAAGGGCTGTAGGTAGAACGCGGGCAGTTGAAACGGCTAGCATGGGTGACGAATGAGTGTCACTTCGCTGTCCGGCCCACACCGGGCCTGCCCTGGTATTAGAACGAGCTTGGGCGGCTCTCCTTTGAGCGCCTTTGTTGGCGCCGCACACGGTTTGATGCGCAATGGTACGGCGTATGTCGGAAGATGCAAAGCTGCCCCAGCTCAGGCAGTAAATGCACGTAGAGGGTTCTCGATTATTCGCTCCGCAGGGCTTCCACCGGGTCCTTTTTCGCCGCGCCTCTGGAGGGGACCAAACCGGCAAATACGGTGAGTACCACGCTGATGATGACCAGGATCACCCCCGCTGCCGGAGGCAGTACGGCCGACAGATCTTCCAAATCAGTCAGATCGTGAATGATGGCATTGATGGGAAAAGTAGCCGCCACGCTGACCAGAATGCCCAGCATACCCGCGGCCAGGCCCACAATAAGCGTTTCCGCGTTGAACACCCGCGACACATCCCGCTTGGACGCGCCCACGGCACGAAGGATGCCAATCTCTTTGGTCCGCTCCAGCACCGAGATGTTGGTGATGATCCCGATCATAATGGAGGACACCACCAGCGAAATGGACACGAAGGCGATCAGCAGATAGCTGATGCCGCTGATAATACCCGTAATGGAGCTCATCAGCATGGCCACATAGTCGGTATAGCTGATCTCGTCCTCCTCGTCCACGCTGTTGTTATACTCGGTAATCAGGTCAGCAATCTCGTCCTTCTGAGCAAAGGTGGTGGCATAGATGCTGATGGCAGAGGGCGCCTCCAGCCGCACATATCCCAGCAGGTCTAGATTATCCTCATAGGTGGAGTCAGACCGTGTTGGGGGCATATAGTTATCGTACAGATACACGAACTGTTCTGGTGTAAAGGGACTTGGTCCGGCCATACCGGGATTCATGGCCATGCCCGAGTCCATTCCGGCGGCCATCCCAGCGGGCAGGGATGCGCCGGGCCCGACAATTTGGGCACTGCCCTCCTCCGGCTCGACGGCCCCCTGCTCCAACGTCATATCCAGCAAAGAGGCCAGCTGGTCATTGGTCTGGGCGGACAACCGCTGTTCCACTCCGGCGGCGTACTGCTCCCGCACGGACTGGGCAATGGCCTCCCCCATGCGCTCAAACAAATCCTCGTCGCTCATGTCCGCGATATAGGAGGCCACGGTGTCCCCGCTGACCCCCATCTCAGAGGAATACTGCTCCACGATCATCTCCTCGATGGACTGGCGGGTCATGCCCTCCATCTGCTGGTCCACCACCGCGTCCACGTACGCCTGGGAGGGCTGGCCCATCACGTCCATATAGGCCGCGGCCTTCTCTTGGGCAGACAAGGTGGTCAAATGCTCTGTGATGGCCTCCGCCTTTTCCTCGTCGGTGGGCTCCACATCGTCCTCCTTGGGGAAGGGAAGGCCGGAAATCACGTCCGTCTCCGGGTCGTCCAGCTGTGCTTTCAAAATATCGGTCTCGCCGGTGGTCTCGATGGCATAGCGGGTCAGCGCGCTGGTGTAGCCGATGCCGCCGGAGCTCATGCCGTGGCCGCCCTCCAGGGGCCGGGCGATGCCCGCCACCTTCAGCCGCACGCCCAGCTCGTCGCTGTTGTAGAGGAAGTCCATCCCCGCCTCGGTGGCGGACATATCAGTGTAAATGCCGTCCGCCGCGTCATGCTGGTAATACTCCGCCGGGAGGATAAGCTTGAAGCCCAGCGCGGCCAGCTCCTCATAGGACCAGCTCATTTCCGGGGCCTCCATGGCCTCGCCCTTGGACATGGAGATCATGGCCTCCTCCATATCGTCGTGGGGCATGAGGCCCAGGGCATACAGCATCAGGTCGGAGATCTCATTGTTGGGGTCCACAAACAAAATGACCTCGTCGTAATTCTCAGGCCAGCCGCCGTACAGCATTTCATACTGGCTTTTGACCTGTGGGGCGATCAGCTCGCCGTCCTCCCCAGCCAACAGCTCCTCCCAAACGTCCATGGCAGAGTACATGGAGCCCATCTGCTGGAAATAGGAGCTGTAGTCTCCGCCGTACATGGCGGTCATGGCGTCCTGCATCAGGGTCATGACGTCACACTTGATGATATCGCCGTTCTCATCCTGGGTGTAGATGTCAAAATCGAAGTCGTAGCTATACTGGATGGTGGCCATATCCTGGATGCCGCCGCCCCCGTTGTCCAGATACTCCTTAAACGCCTCCAAGTTGTTGGTCTCCACCTCGGCGTTGAGCATGGAGTCCATCAAATCATACATGACGGTGGAGGCATACACCCGGTCGGGGTCCTGTCCCTCGGCGGCCTCACCGGTGATCGTATCCCGACGGGCCCCCATGAGGGAGGCCATCATGGCAGTCATATCGGTGCTCTCCGCCTGGATGGTCAGGGGATAGCTGGAAAGGGTGTCCTCCTGCACGTGATTGATATAATCGTTGATACCAGTTGACAACGCCAAAATCAAGGCGATACCGATAATTCCGATGGACCCGGCGAAGGCGGTAAGGACGGTCCGGCCCATTTTTGTCCTCAAATTGGTCAGCGACAGGGACAGGGCGGTGAGGAAGGACATAGAGGTCTTGTGTTCCCCGCGGGCCTGCTTTCCCATGAGAACGGGGGCGGTCTCCTTCGAATGGTAAGGGTTGGAGTCCCCGGTGACTTGGCCGTCCTTCAAGGTCACGATACGGGTAGAATACTGCTGGGCCAGCTCCGGGTTATGGGTAACCATGATGACCAGACGGTCCTGGGCCACCTCTTTGAGCAGCTCCATCACCTGAACGGAGGTCTCGGAGTCCAGTGCGCCGGTGGGCTCGTCGGCCAGTAGAATGTCTGGGTCATTGATGAGCGCCCGGGCGATGGCCACTCTCTGCATCTGCCCGCCGGACATCTGGGAGGGCACTTTATTGAGTTGGTCCCCCAAACCGACTCGCTCCAGAGCCTCTACCGCCCGGCGGCGGCGTTCCTTCTTGGACACGCCCGCCAAAGTCAGCGCAAGCTCCACATTGGCCAATACGGTCTGATGAGGGATCAGGTTATAGCTCTGGAACACGAAGCCGATGGAGTGGTTTCGGTAGGCGTCCCAATCACTGTCCTTATAGTCCTTGGTGGACCGCCCGTTGATGATCAGGTCGCCGCTGGTGTAGCGGTCCAGCCCGCCGATGATGTTCAGCGTGGTGGTCTTGCCGCAGCCGGAGGGGCCGAGGATGGACACGAACTCGTTCTCGCGGAACTCCAAATCAATGCCCCGCAGAGCGTCGATGGCGCTGCCGCCTAAGGTATATTGTTTGGTGATCTTGGAAAGTTTCAGCATAGGTCTTGGTCTCCTTTGGTCTGTTCGAAAAGATAGTCCAGCATCTGCTCCGCCGCGCGGAAGCCCTGGTTCAGCTCCTGCCGGGCGCCCTCAGGGAGCGCGTCGATCAGCTCCAAAAAGTGGTCCAGACGCTTTTGGATGCGCTCTGCCGTCTCCCGGCCCACGGGAGTGAGGGAGAGGGTGACCACCCGCCCGTCAGAGCGGCCGCGGCTCCGGGTGAGGAAGCCCCCCTGTTCCAGCTTCTTACACAGGGAGGAGGCGTTGGCCTGGCCCATGCAGGTGGCCTCGCTGATGTCGCCGACGGCGGCGTCCCGGCAGGCGAGCTGGAGCAGCACGGAAGCCTGTAAGGGAGTCAGGCCCTCTGCCTGGACGATGGGCTCCAGCAGACGGGCGGTTTTGGTTTTCAGGGTCTGGAATACGGTGAGGATGAAGATGCGGCCCTCCTCATTCACGATAACACCTCCTAATATATTTGCTTCACACATATTAGTTCAGAGCATCCCACTTGTCAAGAAAAATACATGTAATTCACATATTGTTTACACAAAGAAAAAACACCCGTTGGGGGGAACCGCAAAGGGCTTCCCCTGGCAGGGGGAAGCCCTTTAACGTCTGCCGGACAGGGCGAAGCCCAGCACCGTGCCGCACAGCCCGCCGATAATGTGAGTCAATTGCGAGACGTTGTCCCGCACAAAGATGGCGTCCCAGAGCTCGCCGCCCAGATAGAAAACCGCCACTAAAATCAGCGTCGTGGGAATTGTCCCATTCCGCACCCCGCCGAAGGAGGACAGCAGGATCATCATGAACACAATGCCTGACGCGCCCAACAGGGCGGTCCCGGGAAAGAAAACAAACTGTACCAGTCCGGACACCACTGCCGTGAACAGGATTGCCCACATCACGTTCCAGCTCCCAAAGCGGTCCTCCAGATTGGGACCCAGCACAAGCACCAAAACAATGTTGCCGATATAGTGAGAATAGCCGCTGTGCCCCAGCACATGGCCAAAGAACCGAAACCACGCCAGCGGGTCCCCCAGAGAACACTGGTAGACAGAAAACAGATTGGCGTTGGCCCAGCCGTTGGTAAAGTGGTTGGCCACCAGCGCCAGCAGGGACAGCAGGGCAAAGGTCAGCGCCACAGGTGCGTTATAAGAGATTTTCAACGTGGGCCGGTCCATATCATGTCGGGCCATATTCGCTCACCTCGGATGATAAAAATGCCAGCCGGGGCGTTGGTCTGCGTCCGGCTGGCAATCATTATAACCGATTCTTTCAAAAAAGGAAAGGGGAATTTACTCGTCCGCCCCGATGAGAATGTCGTACCGGGCCCTAGCCGTTCTCCGTGTATGCGGGGACGGAGTTCTCTTTTGTCTCAGGAAACTCGTTCACCGTGGGCTGGGTGACGCCGCCTGGGGCAACGCTTGGCTCCCCCGCCGGTTGGGTGCTCCCGGCGCTGGGTGTGGCGATGGCCTTGGAGTCAGCGGAGGCGGGGTCTTTCATCGCCGTTTCATCGTAATCGTAGGTAGAGATTTTGCCGGTGAATACCCGCACTCGAATGGCGTCGCCGTCCGGGTCCAAATGGGCCAGAGCGGCCAGCACACGGTCGGGGATGGTATCGCTTTCGCTGTAAAGGTCCACACCCAGACAGTTGGCCATCACGTCAACACCCACTGCGGCACACAGGTCCATGCTGTCCAGCGCCCGGACAGCAGGTTCCATCAGGCCGTTCAGGAACTCCATGGAATACTTCACCGTGGAGAATCGGAGCACAGCCCCTTCCCCGGCGGCCTCTTGAATCTCCGCCTCCAACTCCGGCGTGTGGAAGCCGTCCACAATGGCCACGGCCAGAAGCCGCTCACCCGCGATCCATGCCCCGCCGTACCACTCAGGGTTTTCGTCCAAACGGTAGGTTTTCATCAGCGCGTCATACCACAACGCCGCCTCTTGTACCGGGGTGTCCAGGCCGGGCTTGCTGTAGTGGGCGCCGTCAATTCCGGATTCGCCTGCGTCGCCCCCTATATAGGCTCCGCCAGGGAGGGTGTTGGGGTTGGGGTCATAGACAGAGCCGGAGCCTGAGGTGGACGCGGGGGCCGGGTCCGGCGCGCCCTGGCCCGGCGTGCCAGTGCTGCTCCCTGCGGGGGCCTTGGCCTCCTTGTTCAGATCGGTCTCCAGCGTTCCACCCCCCTCCATCACAGCATAATCATGGAGCGGAGGATTCGCAGCCTGGTACACAGGATAGGCCCCCAGCACCAGCGCGGCGCAGGCGGCGCAGGCCGCAAGGGTTTTCCAGCGGAACCGGGGTCGGACCACATTGCTGTCCGCCCCTTGGACATACTCCTCACTCACGTCACCGATCATATCCAAAAGCTCATGGTTTTTCATACTTCAAATCCCTCCTGTTGAAGATGGACGCGCAGCTTGACCCGCAGGCGGTGAAGCGTGGTGGTCACCTGGGTCTTGCTCATGGAATAGCGCTTTGCCAGCGCCTCTACGCTGTCTAAGTACCAGTACCGCCGGAGGAACAAATTCCGGTTCCGCTCCGGCAGGCCCGCCAGAAAATCATCCAGCGCCGCCCGGAAGGCTTTCCGGTCCAGCGCCCCTTCCGGCGTGTCGCCGCCGGACGCCACCTCGCTAAGCTCGTCCAGGGCAAGCTGGACTTGTCCCCCACCCCGCTTTTGAGCCGTCTCGGCCCGCAACACGCTGAGCGCCAGGTTGCGCACAATGCGTCCCACGAAGCTCTTCAGCGACTTGGGCCGTTGGGGTGGGATGGACTGCCAGCATTTCAGCCAGGTGTCGTTGACGCACTCCTCCGCCGCGCCCTGGTCGTCCAAAATGTTTTTCGCAATAGCGGTGCAGTACGCGCCGTACACCCGGCTGGCGGACTCGATGGCGCACTCGTCCCGGGCAAAGAACAGCTCAATGATCTCGTTGTCGTCCATGGTTATCACTCCTCGAAAGGCCCTTTCACCCATAAAGACGCGGTTTCACGCCGGACGTCACAGAAGGGATGAAAAAAGTCCGGGAATACTCCCGGACTTCTTTCAGGTCTCCCAGGTCAGGGGACCGCCGTCTTTGTTCACCAGCGGGCACAGCCCGCCCGCATAGCCATCATGCCAGGCCAGATACTGTACTCCGGTAGCGGTATCTAATATGACTTGCAGGGTGGCCTTGGTCAGACCGTTGCCCTCCTGATGAATGATTTGAAAGCGGTCGCTTTTTGCCATGGAAATCCTTCCTTTCGTTCAGTGAATGTCAAGCGCCATCATACAGCACCTGACATAATGTGTCAATACGGGCGCGGGGATCTTCACCAATTCTTAACCTTTCGCCATTGGAATCAGCGCTGCCAGATCGGCGGGCAGGGGCGCGGAGAGGCACAGCCGCTCCCCGGTGATGGGGTGGGTCAGCTCCAACTGCGCCGAGTGGAGGGCCGGACGGGGAATCAGCCCCCCGTTTTCCGCCCCATACAGAAAATCCCCCGTCAGTGGACAGCCAATGCAGGCCATGTGAACACGGATTTGATGGGTCCGCCCCGTCTCCAGCTCCAACTCTACCAGAGCGCGGGGTCCGCAGGTCCGCACCACCTGATAATGGGTCCGGGCGGGTTTGCCGTCGGGACGGACTTCACGGGCCACCAGAGAGCCGTCCACAGGACCGATGGGGGCGTCCACTGTCCCGCTCGGTTCGGGCGGGACGCCGTCGCACACCGCCAGATACACCCGGCGAAATTCGCTGGTGTGGAGCTGGTTTTTCAGCTTCTCCTGGGCGTGAGCGTGCTTTGCCGCTACCACCAGGCCGGAGGTGCCCTTGTCCAGCCGGTGGACGGGGTGAAAATCCGACTCCTCCCCGGTCTGCCCGTAGTGCCACATCAAATAATTGCCCAGGGTATCGTCAAAGTGGCCGTGTCCGGGGTGGACCAGTACGCCGGGGGCCTTGTTCAGCACAATGAGGTCCGGGTCCTCGTAAACGATGTCCAGCGGCCCCTCCGCCGGAACCACGCCGGACGCGGGGGATGGATCCGTCAGCCGGACCGCCAGCGTCTGGCCCTCCTCCACCCGAACACGGACGTTCACCCGCGCGCCGTCCAGAGTAATACCGTCCTCCAGCCACTTCACCCGCCGCAGAACGGTGCCGGACAGCCCCAGCCTGCGCCTCAGGAGGGTGTTTACCTCCTGCCCCGCCAACTCGGAAGTGATGTTCAGCGTGAGATACCGGGCGCTCACAGCTTTTTGGACAGGTACAGGCTGGCCAGCGGCCAGCTGACAGCGTACACCACGATGACGCCGAACACCGCCAGGGCCGCTGTTTTGCTCACCGCCACCAGCACGAACATAGACGCCACGGCGGCAAAAAAGGTGAACATCCCGGCAAACTGGAACGCCTGATTAATGATGGCCTTTTCCCGCTCATCCTGCTCCTGGATTTTGGCCTTTTTCCGGGCCTCCGGGTAGGTGAGCAGATACTGCATCCGAATTAGAAGGATCACCGAGCCAATCGTTATGCCGCTGGCCGCGCCCAAATAGAATCCGCGGGCGTAGTCGGACAGCACGTCGCTGTTGTGAATCAGCAGGAAATAGCAGACGATACCCGTGATTCCCACCGCCAGCAGACCCAGGGACATCAGACGGCGGCGGCGCAGGGAGCGGTCGTAGTCCGAGGTATCAAACATTCTCATTAACATGGTTTTTTCCTCCTCACCCGGCGTTTTCCCGCCCCAGCAGCCTTAGCTTAAAGGCGTGAAATTTGTCGAACAGGGGCCCGGTCTTGGGGGAGCCGTAGAGCAGGCCCACGAAGGCCAAGCCAATCCCCACACCGCAGGCCAGATGGATCAGGTTCAGCGCCATCCCCTGGACCTCCAGCACGTTCTGGACGAAGAACCCTGCCCACATCAGCACCAGTCCCACGGAAAAGGCCGGGTTCATCTTGAAATTACAATTGCGCCTCATGATTCTTCCTCCTCAAACAGAAAAATGTCCTCGATGGTGGTTCCAAAATACCGGGCGATCTTATGGGCCAGCAGAAGGGAGGCGTTATACCGTCCGCTCTCCAGCGAGATGATGGTCTGCCGGGTAACGGCCACCGCCTCCGCCAGCTCCGCCTGGGAAATGCGCCGCTCTTTCCGCAGGGCGGCGATACGGTTTTCCATGTCATCCCTCCTCATAGTGTAGGGAGTCTGAGTCATTGTCAGCTCTCCCCACCCTGATCGTCATCCTTCTTTTTGGCGCTGTTTTGCGGCTGTTCTGCGCAGCCAGGGCGGCGGCGCTCACGCAAAGCGGGATCGCCGCGATTGCGCCGATGGTATCCATGTCCATGTATCTCACCTCCAGCAGATTGTAAAGTTTGCTTTACAATCCGAAGTATAGCACACTTTACATTTCGTGTCAAGCTTCTTTTACATTTTTCTCGAAAATTTTTTGAGCGCGAAAAAGCGCCCGGGCAAAGCCCGGGCGCCGGCGCAATTTAATTATAAATATGGTTATTCCGCAGAAATCATATAGTAGTACACGGGCTGGCCGCCGGACAGCAGGGTGATCTCGGCGTTGGGGCACTCCTTTTGGAAGATGGCCAGGGCCTCATTGGCCTGGTTCTCAGTGACGTCCTCACCGTAGAAAATGCTGATGAACTCGGCGTTCTGCTGGCTGTCCGCCTTCGCCAGCCGCTCCAGCAGGGAGCCGATGGCCCGGTCGGTGCCGAACAGCTGGCCCTCCGCCAAGGCCATGTAGTCCCCCTCGTGGATCTCGAAGCCGTCGAAATCGGAGTCACGGGCGGCATAGGTGATCTCGGAGGTGTGTACGTTCTTCCGGGCCTCTTCCATGGCGGCGGCGTTGGTCTCCACGTCCGCCTCGGGGTCCAGCACCAGCATGGCGGAAATACCCTGGGGCACAGTACGGGTGGGGATGACTACGATCTCCTTGCCCTCAATGAGCCCTACGCACTGCTGGGCGGCCATAATGATGTTTTTGTTGTTGGGCAGGACGAACACCACCTCGGCGGGGGTGTGGGCGATCTCCCGCATGATGTCCTCCGTGGAAGGGTTCATGGTCTGACCGCCGGAGATGATACCATCCACGCCCAAATCGCGGAACACGGAGGCCATACCCTCCCCGGCGCTGACGGCCACCACGCCGAACTTCTTCTCCGGGGCGGCGATGGCGTCCCCCTCGGACTCCTGGGCCTCCAGCTCAGCCTCCACCTGGTCCAAGTCGTCGGTGCTCTGGGCCTTTTTGCCCGCGGCCAGCTCCTCGGCCTGGGTTCGCATATTCTCAATTTTCGCCAGCTCCAAAGTACCGTACTTCTGGGCCTCGGACAGGGCCGCGCCCGGAGTGTCGGTGTGGACGTGGACCTTAAACGCCTCGTCGTCCTCGCCGATCACCAAGCTGTCACCGATGCTGTTCAAATAGGCGCGGAACGGCTCGATGGACTTGTCTGTGGTCTTGCGGACGATGAACACGGTGTCAAAAGTGAAGGTGATGTCCTCTTCGGAGAGGGCGGCAAAGTCGGCGGACTCCTTCGCGGGCAGGCCGTCATCCTCCTCGGCGGGGGCGGGCACGCCCCGCAGCTCGTCCAGCATCCCCTGGAGGATGCACAGGAAGCCCTTGCCTCCCGCGTCCACCACCCCGGCCTTCTTCAGCACCGGGTTCTGGTTGACCGTCTCGGCCAGCGCGGCCTGGCCCTCGGCAATGGCGGCCTCCAGAACAGCCTCCACGCTGTTGTTCTCCTGGGCTGCCTCCGCACCCTTGGCGGCGGCCAGACGGGAAACCGTCAAAATGGTGCCCTCGGCGGGCTTCATGACCGCCTTGTAGGCGGCGGACACGCCCTCGTTCAGCGCGGCGGCAAAGGCGGCGCCGTCGGCCTCGTCCTTCTCCTTCAGCCCCTTGGAGACGCCCCGGAACAGCAGGGACAAAATGACGCCGGAGTTGCCCCTCGCCCCCCGCAGAAGGGCGGAGGCGTTGACCGACGCGGCCTTGCTGATGGACTGGTTGGGCTTCTTTTTCGCCTCAGCGGCGGCGGTGCCGATGGTCAGGGACATATTGGTGCCGGTATCGCCGTCTGGAACAGGGAATACGTTCAGATCGTTGATGGCCTGCTTCTGGGCATTGATGGAAGCGGAGCCGTGGATGACCATGCGCTGGAACAGCGCGCCGTCAATGATATCTACCATATTCGGATGATCCTTTCTGTCTGGTCTCGCGGCCTTAGCCGATCACCATGGAATCGACGCAGACGTTGACGCTGCGCACCTCCACCCCGGTGAGGCGGTGGACGTTGTACTTCACTTCATTCTGGATAGACTCGCCCACCGCCAACAGGTTGACGCCGTTGTCCACGATGATGTGGAGGTCGATGGAGATGGACTGGTCCTCGTTATAGACGATCTTCACGCCCTTGGACATGGACTCCCGGCGCAGCAGGTGGACCAGGCCGTCGGCGCGGGAGCGGAACGCCATGCCCTTCACGCCGTAGCAGCTGGTGGCCACCGCTCCGGTGAGGTTGGAGTACACGTCGCTGGTGAGGCGGACGAGACCCTTTTCAGTTTGTATTTTCATGGGAACCTTCCTTTCTTTTCCTGCAAGAGGGTTGCCTTCCATTTTGATATACTGTGTATATTGTATTCCATTTCCAACAAAAATACAAGCCCGTTTTGTCGCCGTGAAATCGCCCGTTTCCCCTGCTTTTTTTATGGATAAAGCCCAAAAGAGGGACACGATGGAACGCGTCCCCCTTTTATGACATATTTTCCCTTCCACGGGAGTGTTCGGTACACTACAGAAACCGTGGAGGTGAGTGGCTGGGCTGTATAGCGGCAGCCCCGCATATCTATATGGTTCGGTCGCCCGTTAAGGCATCAACGAATCGCGCATCAAAGTAGCCCGTAAACTTATCTCTTTCAAATCGACTCGATTTTGCCGGGAGACCAGTCCCTGCCAAACCTCTCCAATACACATTTGGAGGGCTCAAATGGCTTTTAAGATTCTCCGCAAAAACTGCTGTGGACTGGATGTTCACAAACATCATCGCTATCGCCACTACTTTACCCACCGCTTCGGCTGCTTATATGATTCGACAGCCTATATACCATGTTGGCCCACGGTATACGCGATAGGCTTTCACCACGATCCGATACTGCTATCTGTCCAGATGCCCTCAGCGAGGACTTCCTGGCCACGCTCTGCAAGATCATGTTGACGCAGAACGCCCGGGTCTTCTTGGAGCCGCTGGCCCCATACACCGCCAGGTTTCCATTGAACCGGGTTTTCAGGGGGACGCACACCACCTGCCTGTCCAGCTCTCCCAAGATGGTGCCGGGATGCTTGCGGATATTGGGCACAAGGTCCAGCACCCCTTTCATCTCCCGCTTGGGTATGAAGCCCGCCGTGCCGTAGGTTCCTTTGTCCGAATAGGTGAGGTTCCGGGCCTTGTCCAGCGTCCCGCCCTCTCCCCGGCCCATATGCATTACACCGAACATCAGCGCCGCCAGCGCGGCCACGCACAGCCCCAGGCCGTACAGCCCAGTGGGCCAACGAAATGCGGCGGCAGCGCAGACAACAAAACCGGCGTCCGGGAATTGAGGCGCGGTTCCAAACACCGCTCCCTCCATCTGCCAGATATCGTAGTTGTAGAGAAACTGAGCGATATAGCCGCCGCCGTAGAGCAGGGCGGCGACGGCGAGGGGCAGGATGGCAAGCATTTGAACAAGTCTTTTCTTTGGCATAAAATCCCTCCAAACGCGCTTGCTATTGTATAGACAACAGCGTATAATGTAAGGGAAAGGAAGTGGTCCGCATGGCGAAGGATGCCAATGTATTTGCCCGGGTGGATGCATCACTAAAAGAAGAGGCGGAGAGCATTTTGGCCCAACTGGGTATGCCTATGTCCAACGCGATCAACGTGTTTCTAAATCAGGTGGTACTGCGGAGAGGGCTTCCCTTTGAGGTAACGCTGCCGGCCAAAACGCCCATTGCCGCCGGAAGTCTGACGGACGATGAGTTCTACGCCGAGGTAAAACGGGGTTACGATGATTGTGCGGCCGGGCGCACGCGTCCCGCCTGCGATGCGTTTCGGGACATTGAGGCGGAGCTTGGCCTATGACGGCTTATCAGTTGCGGGTCGGCGCGCAGGCCCAGGAGGACATTACCGGGATCGTGCGCTATATTGGGCAGGTGCTTTTAGAACCCAGAACTGCGGGAAAGCTTTACCGGCTGATCAAGGAAGGGGTACTCAGCTTGGAACAAATGCCGGAGTCGGAATCCGTATGAGACGGACGACAGGCTTCGTGCGCTGGGCATTTGGAAGCTGCTGGTCAAGAACTACAAGATCCTCTACTTTGTGGATGGAGAACATCAGCTCGTTCAAGATGTGGAGCCGCTGGATCTTGGCCGCCAACAGGGATTTTTCTACGCCGGGGCCGTCCAGCAGCTCATCCACAGACTTAAGGAGGAAAAGTTTTAATGAATCAAGAAGTTAAGGCCGTATAACAGAGTCCTTCGCAAATATTCATCCGGCACAGCTGCTTTCCGGTCAGGCCGACGGAGCGCAGGATGCTGTTCTCCCGCTTCCGGGACATCTGGTTGGAGAGGGTCGTGTTGATCAGATTGACGACGCCAAAGAGGAAGATCAGCCAGGAGAGCGCCCGCAGTCCGCCGAAAATCAGGCCGCTCTGCATTTTCTCATACTCGATATGGACCCCGATGGTATCCAGACCGAGATTGCTGTGACCGGACAGGATTTCTTGCAGGCCGCTTTCCACACGCTCCGCTTTTTTCGGGTCGTTGACAATGCTCCAGGAGTAGTCGAAGCTTTCAATCTCAGGATAGAGCTCCCGGAACAGCTCCCCCGGTGCGAACAAAGCCACCGAATCCATGGCAAGCGCGCCGTGTCCGTTTGCTACCCTCAACGGGTCAAACAGTCCGGATATGGTGACGGTCACGGTCTCCCGGCCCAGGGACAGCTCCATGGCAGCCCTCGCAACCATCTCCCCATGGTACTTCTGATAGCTTGTACTCAGAAGAATGCTGTGGGCGTCCGCCGGCATAGCGCCGGATACCA
>CAJUQN010000004.1 GCA_910588625.1 uncultured Oscillospiraceae bacterium | reverse complement strand
CAGCGCAATCTTGTGTGGGATGCAGAGAAAAAATCCCTCCTGATCCACAGCATGATTTATGGCTATGCGATCCCTGCCATGTACTTTACCCGTGACGAAAACGGCGTTTATGACAGCTTGGACGGAAAGCAGCGGTCCAATGCCATCAGCGAATATCTCCACGATGAATTTGCGTTGACTCCCGAGACCCCTACTGTCGTAGATGACAACGGGTGCGTGGAAGATGTCAGCGGACTGTATTTTTCGCAGTTGCCCGAATGGGCGCAGGATCGAATTAAGGATTATAACCTCACGATTTACTATTATGAGGGAATGACCGAAACGGAAATCAGAGAGTTCTTCCGCAGGCTGAATAACGGCAAGCCTTTGAGTGCTATTGAGCTGACCCGTGCCAATGTCCCCAGCCTGACGACCTTCCAGCAGCTCGCCAAGCACAAGGCGATTCAGTTCGTAGTATCGGAGGCTGGCCGGAAACGGTTCACGGACGAGATGATTGCCATGCAGCTTTACCAGCTAATCACAGAGGAATCCCCTGACTTCTCCACCAAGCCCTTCCGGGAGTGGGCCAGCAAAGTCGAGGTTGACGGTGAAATTCTGGACACGATTAGCTCTGGGCTGGACGCCTATGTGGTGTTCGTCAGGAGCCTGATTGATGTCAACAATAAGGTTCTCCGCACTGTCAAGGGTAGAACGCACTTCATCAGTTGCGCCTATTACTGCTGTCTTGCAGTCGAAAATGGTGTGAGCCAGGACGAGATCAACCGCACCCTGACCGAGTTCTTCGGTGGGCACCCTTCTATATCTCCGGAGTACAATCACACGGTATCTGCTGGCAGCGCAAAGCCTACTTCGGTGCAGACACGGCGGGATGTTATGCGGTCTTTGCTCCCGGCAACAGACGAGACGGAGGGACCTGACCCGAAAGGCGTTGATGATATGGACGATTCAGAACAATTCGAGGAGGAAGATCATGCGGTGTATGGCTCCGCTTTCCCGGAGCAGACCGCATAATTGCTGTTGGAACAGATATTGCCCCCCGGTAAATCCGGGGGCAATATCTTATTCGTTATTCCATCGGAAAACTTCTTGTATCAAATCGACCATTTCGCCAGTTGTTACGATTCTTCCCGGATCAAATACTTCTGTATATTCCAACCATCCAAGGGTAAAGGCTTTGTTTACAGAGTCCTTCGCCCAATGCTCCCCCGTATAGTATTCTGTAAGCGGTTCATCCTCAGTAAACCGGGCGAACACTGTGAGCAATTCACCCCATGTCAATGTGCGATCCGGGCAGAATAGATCATCTCCACATCCGACCATGATCCCGGCATTTTGCAAAGTGCCAACTGCCGCTTCGTACCATGCTCCAGATTCTACATCACGAAAGGGAGATTGGGTTACTCCATGGATTTTCACGCTCTCGGTATCCATCATGAAATAGACAAGCTGGGCCAAGTCCGCCCGTGTGACGGTTCCTGCACCGTTATCCCTGCCAGTTTTATATCCTCCCCAAAACAAGTTATCGGGAGCAAGTAGCGTGATTTTTCCGTTAGTCAGTGTGGGTGCCTGAACCTCTGTTCGTGATGGTAGCGAAGTAGTGGTAGGCTGGGTATTGCCACCGTTCGGACGATATGAGGTAGATGGTGTTCCGGGGACATATGTTGAATCTTGCCCGGATTGTGGAATCAGCTCAAAAACAGCAACTAACATCCGATCTGTTTCTGCTGCGAAAGAATATCGAGCCTCTGTGCTGACCTGTACGCTGTTTTCCTCCCAACGCCGAAAGCGATAGCCGTTATCAGGTACAGCGTTTACGGTAACAGTTTCCCCCTCTTTATAACTGCCGCTACCTTCTACTGTCCCGCCTTGTGCGGAGCTAACATGAACAGTATAAGTTGGCTTGGAAATTGGCATAAAGATAGCAACAAGCGTTCGGTCATGATCTGCGATAAACTTAAAATTTTCATCGGTGCTGATTTGTTCATCATTTTCTGTCCACGCGATGAAACGATACCCGTTTGCGGGTATGGCGGTAAGCGTTACGGAACTCCCTTGCTCATATTCGCCCTCACCGCTGACGGTTCCTCCTTCGGTGGTAGATACGTTGATGGTATAGGTAGGCTTGGAAATCGGTTTGAAATTAGCGACAAGCGATAGGTCACGCTCTACTATGATAGTGATACTTTCATCGACGCTGACCTGTTCCCCATTTTCTGTCCACCCTGCAAAAAGATACCCGCTATCAGGGATGGCCGTACATGTCATAGAACTTCCCTTCAAAAATTCTCCTCCAAAACCACCGCTGGTTCCTTCTGCGGTAGTACCTGTACTAATAGTCCCACCTACTGTAGCACCTATACTGATGGTACAAGTAGGCACGAAGTAAGCAATGATTGTTCGGTCACGATCCGCTATGAAAGTATAACTTTCATCAGAGCTAATCTGTTCGTTGCTCTCTGTCCACGCGATGAAACGATACCCGTTTTCGGGTGTGGCGGTAAGCGTTACGGAACTTCCTTGCTCATATTCACCCCCACCGCTGGCGGTCCCTCCTTCGGCGGCAGATACGTTGATGGTATAGGTATGCTTGGGAGTAGGCCCAGGGGCAGGCTCGGAGATGGGTTCAAAAATTGCTGTCAGCGTTCGGTCGCTAGTCACTGTAAATGTTAAGTTGGCCGCTGTACTGATCTGTGTGCCGGCTTCTGCCCACTCCAGGAAACGGAAGCCCTCATTGGCAACGGCAGTAACCGTTGCGGTGGCACCTTCCTCATATTGCCCGCTGCCGCTGACTGTGCCTCCCTCCGTGGGGCTGACACTGATGCTAATAGAGTAGGTTGTTGCTGGCACCTCTTGAACAGTTACGAGGCATGATGCGGACGCTCCTCCAACCGTTGCCGTAGCAATAATTGAGGTTGTCCCTGCTGAGTGCGCAATTATAAGCCCGCTCTCGGTAACGCTGGCAACAGAGGGATCACTGCTTGTCCATTGAATACTGCTGTTTGTACCTTCAGGGTAGAGCGTGGCCGTCAATGTGTCTGCCTCACCGACGTAAAGGGTCAGCTCTGATTGATCCAGCGTTATAGAAGCGGGTGAAGGCGGGGGCGAAGGTTCGTTATCTGCAAAACTCATTGAGAAGATCATATCTGCACGCATGTAATCTGTCCCAAGGTTATTATCATAGTGGCTATCCACAGTCCACCTGTTAGGAACCACCCCGTCAGGCTTATACAACTCTACCAAGGCGGCGTAGTTGTCTGCTAGGGACAAAAGGCTTGTGTAGTCCTTTGTAATATCGTCTGCGACACCGTTTGCTGTATTGCCATAAATCTTACATCCACTGATATATAGCTCCCCTCCTTCAAGATAAATACCACCGCCCATCGTTCCTGCGGCATTGCCAGAAATGGTGCATCCAGACAGTTCGGTCCGTCCTTGTGTACGCATATAAACTGGGCCTCTGTCGCTGGCAAATCCATCTGTAAACGTACACCCCCAAATGTGCGCACTACGACAACCGAGTCGTATATGTGACCCAGATGTCCCGGTATTATTAGCAAAATTGCAGAGCTGAATATTAGTATCGCAATTATAATCAATTTCTAATGCAGCACCTCCAATGCAGTTGATAAAGTTACAGTCTGTAATAAATTGTGAAGGACTACTGACGAAGAGGATAGGGGAGTATGATTGAACCCCCGCACCATCAAACGTGATATTTTGTACTATGACATCCTCTACCTCTAAGCTCCCGAGAGATAAGCGGGCCTCAGATGTAGTGCGACGAAGCGTTACCGGGCAATCAGCACGACCGAGTACCAGGTTAGAGCCAGAATATGCCTGGATACTAGCGTCAAATTCAATCACATCGTTCGCGTTGGCATTGGCAATGGCATCAAGCAATTCTTCAAGGGTTGATACGGGACCAAGGGTCGGTTCAGTGGCACCAACTTCGTCAATAAACGTGCCATTTTCATCAGCGGGATTTTCAAGCCAATCGGGTGTGCTTTCGCTCACCGCTGTTTCCGCAGCAAAGGCGGGAAGGGTTAAGAGCATCACCATGACCGCAACAAATAAAGCGGTCAAAAGATGATTCCTGTGGGGTTGCCTGTTCTGCGATCCTCGCTTGCAATTTGTGGTGTTCATGTTTGTACCTCCTGTGTTGTTTCACCCGCAGTTTACGGGCGAGTATTAGATTTCACATTATGACAGAATATCACGGCAAAATACATCTACACAGAGGGGTTATAGGGCAATTTTATTGAAATTATAGAAAGGATGTCGAAACTATGAGTCATGAGTGGGGAAACTACCCCGAGAACTTCACCCCGAAGATGTACTGGGGTGCCAGGGCCATCCTTGAACGGGATAGTGGCGGTCCCGGAAAGGCACTGTACCTTCTGCCGGATCGCCAGAGCTTTGAGCGGCTGGATGGGAGTCAGAAGGACCAGGATGCGTTCTTTGATTGGATCAACACAAAGGCCCTGCCCGAACTGAGACGCCTTGCCAGAGAAAACCGCTTTTATGAGTGGAACGATCTGGTGACGATCCAATCCGAGGACGGAGCCTTTATGTGTCAGGCCACGCCGAAGGGCAGTTATAGGGAATATCTCTACATTGGCTGCTGGGAGGTAAATTCGGAAAAATGAAATACTACAGTACACAGCGTCCCGTTGCGCCGGGTACGTTCCCGAAGCCGGATGGCAACAAGGTTATCGGAATCGTCAACTTTGATAAGCGGCAGTATTGTAGGGAGGCTGGCCGTGACTGCTGGGGCTACGTTGAATATGAACACCCCTTGAGTGAGAAACAGGCTGCGGACTACGAACTTGTCCGGGAGCAGCTTCTGGATTTCAAGCAGAGGTATATGGTGGGTGCGGGAACATCGGTTCTCCGCACCTTTGCTACGGCTGCTGAACTCAACGAGTGGTTCGATGCGCAGGTTGTAGAGGATCGTCACTTCTGCCGCCTCTATGACCGGGTAAGAATGGTGCATATCCTTGGCTGCCGCTATATGTGGCTCAAACCGGAGGAACGGTGGACAGACGATCCGCAGAGCAATTTTCCTTGTTCATCGTTGCTTTCCAGAGAAGAACCTTGGAACTGAATAGGGGGTGTAGGCATGATTGAGTTTATAGAGAAGGAACGGTATTACGATGACTCGGCTTTTACGGGCCAATGTTGGATGTACCCTACGTTCATGGTGAAAGACGGTATTGAATATTTCATGTGGAATCGTCGGGAGCCGGATGATAGCTGGAAGATCAAAGAACGGGAGGGCCAGAAAGCGGAGCTGCTTGCCAATGACGGGGCGTATTTCCATTTCCACGGTATCTATGCAGACCCGTTCGATATGCTGACCGAGATGGAGCAGCGAGGCCACACGTTCACAGAACCGGATAATCTCTTTGTCGATTGTTGTGAGAATCCGAAGCGCGGAGGTGGTTTTGTGGATTTCCACGGGAACCGAAACGAGGTGTCGGCAGCTTTCCATTACCGTATCTATGATATGGCCTTGATAGAGAGAATCCGCACGGCTGTAACACGAATCATCGAAAGGAGCAGGGAGAACAGCATATTGACAAAGCAGGAGTTAAGGGTGCAGCTCCAACAGGGCCATACGCTCAATGATCTTCTGGCATTTGGCCCCGGCCAGGACTGCGAGATATTTAAGGCTGACAAATTCTACCCTGGGGATGTGGTGGTCTATATTCCTGATGTGGCCTTGAATCATATTCCCCTGGATCGCCAGATTAAAGACCCGGAGGAATTGGAAGAAGTTTTGAGCCAGTGCTATACAGGCCAGGACTTCATCGACGAGTGCCACGGTGATACAGAGAAAGCCGAGCGCCTATTTTGCTACTGCAACTGGCAACATCCATCCTCTGCGGTGGACGAATTAGCCGATGACGGGGAGGAATCCTAAATGAAGTACACGCTTATTGATGAAAACGGGCAGTATGCGCTTATTCTGCGAGGGGAGAGTATGACCCAGTATGCCGTTGTAAGCGGCCTGGACAAGAAAGCTGGAAGCTGGGACTGGACCTGCTGCTACTACGATTTCGGCAAGTTCTCTGGTCTGACGAAAGCTGAGGCTCTTTTCAGGGCGGTGGACTACTACCTGATGCGGACGAACGAAAAACATATCCCCTGGGCCAGAATGAGCGAAATCGCTACGGTTCTGAAGGATGGGCTGATCGAAGATGGCGAGGAAGAAGCCTACCGCTACATGGTTGATGTTGCCGAATTGTCGGACACCGAGGCTGGATACTTTGGGCTGAATATGGAGCGGTATAGGGATTCCACAGGTGAAGATGCCGATAGCCCCACAGCTCCGTCCAGCATAGGCGGCGATTACGGCCCGGCCCATCCGTGGGATGCACCTGGAATGAGTGTGTCCGATTTCATTTAGGCGTCATGCTGGAGTATCCCATAAACGGTCGTTATTGAGACTAATTTTCTGGAAACGAGATACCCCTCGAAATCACTCGATTTCGAGGGGTATTTTGTCCCAAAACTCGTTTCAAAATCTACGTTCCATATCTCATACGATATTGGGACGATTGGAGGTACTATGAAGAACTATACTTTCGGATACGCCCGTGTCAGCACCGAGCAGCAGAATCTTGACCGCCAGCTTGACGCTCTCAGGAAATACGGAGTGGATATAATCTACAATGAGAAGATGACCGGAACCAAGCGTGACCGCCCAGAGTTGACCAAGCTGCTTGACCGCATGACCGAGGGGGATACTGTGGTAATTGAATCCTTATCCCGGCTGGGACGCAGCACCAAAAATTTGATTGAATTGACAGAACTGTTTCAATCGAAGGGCGTTCATCTTGTCAGTCTGAAGGAAAGCATCGACACCAGCACCAGCACAGGCAAGCTCCTGTTCACGCTCATGTCAGCTATTGCCCAGTTTGAGAGAGACGTGATCGCTGACCGTACCCGTGAAGGATTGAAGTCAGCCAGGGCCAGAGAACGTACAGGCGGCAGGCCCAAGACAGATCCCGATGCTGTAAGGAAAGCTGTTAAGCTCTACAATACACGACAGTATTCCATCGTAGAAATTGAAGAGCTGACCGGGGTTAAGAAATCAACCTTATATCGAAACTTGGCGAAGTAACTTCAAAGCAGATGCTATCGCTGATCTCGTACCAGGAAGCAAAGTGTTCCCAGCTGGGGTTGGCTAAGTCTGTGCGGTTTAGATGAAGGGCGGTTTAGTACGCCCTTCATTTTTTGTAATTTATTTTTCAAATTCGCCTCCACAGGGAAATAAAAATCCCAAAAGGAGTTGAAATTATGGATCAATTCAGAGTTAGTGTCAACAAGATTCAAAGCAAACAAGCATCTTCCCCGGAACAGCTAAAGGCGTTGGAAACCATAGTTGTTGACCATCCAGAAACAGTAAGCAGTAAAAATGTCAAATCGTTCGTAGAACGAGTAGGCTCGAAAGGCTGCACGTTCTGCCCATCCACTTTCAAGGGAAGCAGTAAAAGTATGGAGACATTTGAGCAATCGCAACTACTAGCACTTTCCTTTGATAGTTTTGATGGCGTAAATAATCGTAATCTTACATTTGAAAAAATTAAAGAACGGGCCGAAAAATATAATCTTCCAATTCTGCTTGCTTACGAGTCCTTTTCCGTTGCACAACGAAAAAAATTCGGTATTGTGTTTCTGAACAGCACTCCTCTTTCTTCTTTTAGGGAGGCTGAGGTGGTACAGAAAGCCCTGATGGAGATTTTTCCTGAAGCAGAGAACAACTGTAGTGTTCTCAAACTGTACTCAGGAGGAAATAAGGTCTTACATTTCGATGAAACATTGCCTGAAATAGATACTTATTCCTTGCTCATGAACACCTGCCTTCACTGGAAAAATCGCTATGGAGCGACTAACTACAAAAGAAAATCTGCTGAGTTTTCCAGAGAAACAGGTATTGCATTAAATGAGAGGAATCTTCCTCATATTTCTGTTAATGATCGACACGCTGAGCATTTCAGAGATAATTCAGATGATAAAAACATGACAAAATGTATTATAGAGTATGATCTTGTCAAGAAATTATCATCTCTGAATTATGAGATTCATTTCACAGATGAAGAGAAATCTAGTGAAGTACCATCAGATCATGAAGGATCATCTTCATTTAACTCATTTCGTGCTAAAGATTTGCAAACGCTCGGCTCTGCTTGCAAACTTTATCAAGAGTTCATAACAGGAAAAAAGAAGTTGACTTATCGGGAGCTGCTCGGCGTAGCCACGAACACCGTTCAGATCAGAGGTGGAGCTACAAAGTTTAGTGATACTCTCAAAACAAAATCGTACTTTGATGATTGCATCGAAAAATATGATAACTGGGTCTACTACTTGAAGTACATTAAATCGGATGGACCTCAGCCCTGTAGTTCCTTTTGCCCCTATCATGGAATTTGTCCTCATGGAGAAAATATTCTCTCTACACTGAAACCCCCAAAACATACAATAGAGCAAATCGCTAATGCAGGTAAGCCTTTAGTGGAATTGAGTGAGGCTTGGGATGATTTTATGGGAAATTTTCAAGAGGCTATATCGTCTAATGAACCTATATGGCACGTCATCAAATCTCAGACTGCTCTTGGTAAGACTCAGGCTATTCTGGAATTACTCAAGCGCACTAATTTGAGGATTCTGATAGTTGTCCCTACTAACAAACTGAAGCGTGAAGTGTGGGAAAGAGCAAGAGAACTGGGGATTGAGATTATTGTATCCCCTTCATTGCACGAAATCAAAGATGAAATCCCTGACCATGTTTGGTGTGAAATACAGGCTCTATATGATGAAGGAAAATCGCCAATGCCAGTATTAAAGAAAGCAATAGCCGAAGGTGATGTTGAGTGTACCCAGCAATTTAAGCGATTTATGAGGGAACTCGAAGAGTTTAACAATTCGGAAGGTCACGCTGTAACCACACATCGTCGCTTGTCGAACATTGACGTGAGCAAGTATGATCTTGTCATCGTAGATGAGGATATCATCTATAGTACCGTGATTCCCAGTAGAGAAACTATTCCGATTTCTAGGCTAAGAAAAATAAACAGAAAATTAGCCGCCAACGATCCGTTGGCAGCCAAAATCAGAAAAATTTTCAAAAAGATTGACCGTTCAGATTACTTCACCATGAATGAGATTGACTATAGCAAAACATACGCCGATATGAAGATGGCGGTCAACATATCAGCGTTATGTTCCGCTAAATTTTTCTGCTATCGTTCCGCTTCAGAGCAAGAGAGTAACTTGGAAGAGGATAGCGTCACCTTTATCAACCCTGTTCAGTTCCAAGAGAATGTTAAGTATATCATGCTCTCAGCAACAGCGGACAGAGATATTTGTGAAGCCTATTTCGGTGCGGATAATGTAAAATTTTATGAGTGCAAGGAGGCGGCAATTACAGGTAGACTAAACCAATACGGGGATAAGGCAATGGGTCGAAGTTCGATGCGAAAAAATTCTGATATTATAGAGAAAATTAAGAAATGGACAGGCTTTGAAAACACCATTTCATTCAAGGAATTTCACAAGTTCTATATGGGCGATCTGCATTTTGGAAACTGTGCGGGCTGTGACATATTGAAGGGGGAAAATATTGACGTGATTGGAACGCCGCATCAGCCGGAATGGATATATAAACTATTTGCCTATTCTCTAGGATATGATGTTGATGACCGTCTGAAGCCCAACACCCAGGTCGAACATAATGGGTTTCGGTTTTATTTCATGACATACACCGATAAACTATTGAGGGCCATCCAGTTCTATATCATCGAGTCAGAGCTGGAACAAGCTGTTGGTAGGGCGCGGTTGCTACGATGCGATTGCGTAGTCAATTTATTTTCTGATTTTCCTCTTCGACAAGCTACACTGAAAGAAGCTAAATACGACACAGAATAAGAGGATAATTCATACTAACGGTGCAGCCAAATGACTGCACCGTTTCTCATTAAAAACTGCATCATTAGTTGCAATCCAGAATTACAGATCCCAATACTCGCTGTAGATCAGTGGTAGAAACATTATGCACTTATACTCTGCATCTGTTCAAATGGAAAATCCTACCGAACGCAACTCTTTTGTAAAAAGATTTTGTATTAGGGGGCATTTGAAATGAAGTTAAATCCAATTTTTGAACTGTCAATGGTGTTAGACACTGAAAAATTCCAAAAGATATTCGACATGGCATACAATAAGACCGGGTACTTGAAAGAGCTTGACGATGAATACCTCGATACATCCCTCATGGAGAAGGGGATCACCGTTATCTACCGAGACAGTCAGTACAAAAAAAGGATTCGCTTACTTATCAATTTATCGTTAGTCGTGGATGATCCATCTGATACGGATAAACTGCTCCGAAAACTCGATAAGAGGATTGGCAAATATTTCAATTTCAAGTTTAGTATAAATGATTTTACGTTGTCAGGCTTGAATTTAATTACCGATATTGACGTTGGAAGTTGGGAGAATGTGGCGGCCTACTTGAAGGTCTTGCAACGGGTCAGCAAAATAAAGGGATTCTCCCCCGCAAGCTATGATGGCATAGATGAAAACAGCAGTTTTTGTCTATCTGGAAACAGTAACGCAATCGACTTTCTGCTATATGACTTGGAGCAATCATTTGCAGATCAACTTCGAGATAGCGGCATGGACCATAAGAAAATAAAGTCTGCGAGTAGTTATACGCAGGGTATCCTTCGGGCAGAAGTGAAGCTGACAAAGCCCAAGGCGGTTCGGGCCTACACCAATGCGGAGGATACTGCTGGACAGATTGTGGAACTGATAACGGATCGACAGCAAATATTCTTGGACACTTTCGCACGGATCGTTCCCTTTGGCGACTTTTATAAAAAGGATGCCGCCGTTGAAATCATTTGGAAGGAAGTCAAGGACGCTATCATGCGGCGGAAGATGTTGCGGTTCCTGACCTTAATCCCGGAAAAGAAGTCTCTGTTGCTCGCGCAAAAGGCCATGAACTGTCGAGAAGTGGAGAAGGTCATGATCGCCTTTGCAAAGATCAATTTGTCACCAGTTACACTCAGTAAGCGGAGCGACATAAAAAAATTAGGAAATCTCTACTCTTATCTCATGTGATTTGCAATTTCCTTTTGTGTCACCCGTTGTCAAACAGAGAGCAGGTCACCCCTGAAAAATATTTAGAAAGATTCTGGACTTCCTTGGGAAAGGTATGTATAATCACAGCAGAAACTACCGGAGGAGGACTATCCATGGCAACTGAGTTTGATAGGGCCATACTCAACCCGTTTGGTTCAGAACCACAGATGAAAGTCATAGCCATAAGCCCGGAAGTGTTAAAGCCATTTGCCAACCACCCCTTCAAGCTATACGAGGGACAGCGGTTAAACGATTTTATCCAAGACATTGAGGAACATGGGATTTTATCACCTGTCCTTGTCCGTAAGATTGACGATGAAAAGTATCACTATGAGATACTTGCTGGGCACAACCGGGTCAATGCCGCATTGGAACTTGGATTGAGTACAGTGCCAGCTATTATCTGTATTCCTAAAAATGATGAAGAGGCCATGGAAATTGTCATAAAGACAAATTTCGATCAGCGATCTATTAAGGATTTCAAAGCCAGTGAACTTGCGAACTCGCTCCATATGCTAAATGAGGCAATGAAGAAGAAGCCAGGGTATCGTACAGATTTGCAGCAATCGGAGGATGGTTCTCAATCTGATAACAGGTCACGGACAATGCACGTTATCGGCGAGAAATACGGTCTATCACAAGCTACGATTGCTCGGTATATCCGTGTTGCGAAGTTGTCTAAAGGTCTATTGGAGTGCTTGGACAACAAGCTAATAGGGCTGGGTGTTGCGGAGCATTTGTCCTATCTACGGTCAAGTGAGCAGGAAATCGTTAAAAAGCTAGTCGAAGGGAAAGTTAAGGTGGACACACAGCAAGCCCAGGAATTAAAGAAACAATCATCTGACCATGAGCTTGACGAAGAAGAAATCAAGCAAGTCATTACACCAAAGGCTCCTCCTCCCAAAAGAAAAGCTATCAAAATCAAGGAAAGCCTTCTCGCAAAGTATTTCCCTGATAATCAGTCACCAGAGGAAATTGAGGCTACCATTGAGAAAGCCTTAGAACTCTTCAGACAACAAAATCCTATAGGACAGCAATAAAAGGTATAGGACGCATCAAAGCGTCCTATACCTTCTTGCTTTCAAACTCCTTCTGGCATTATCTGTAGGAATGTGATATACTGCCAATAAGGGCAAGGGCATACCTTTGAAGTTAGTTGAACTCCTGTTGAATGGTGTTAGGAGCCATGCAGTATTGAGTTGATTTCTTCGCCGTATGTGATTTGTTGGTCTTTTATAATTAGGCTATTCACAAATCACAAATCGTTGCAATAATAGATTGAGGAGATTTTGAGAATGATTTCAAATGATAACTTTCGTATTTTAACGCCAGAAGAAGAATCTCAATATAAATTCCCATTTTGCCGTCATTGCGAATTTTATCCCTGCGAACTTGTTGGGGAATGTGGTTCTGTTAATGAAATACCCGAGATTCACGAATCACAAATCCCTATACTTCGAGGGCGCATAGTTGCCACCTCTACAGAGCAATCAAAAAATACCGAAAAAATATACATGGCAAAGGCTGTTTCTCCAGTACATGATAAGTACGATGGAGATACTATCGCAGATACATCTCATAGTCATTCCACCAGTCCGGATGCTCATAGGGCAATACGATTGTCATACGACCAAGAGGAATTTAAGACTGATTGTATCATGAGCAGCCTCCATGTTTGTCAAATTGAATGTGGCCAGAAACGGGTTTCCGAGGGAATCGGCGAACATTTCAAAATAGAGACAGATTATGATGGCACAATAAGGGCAAATGTTGACGGCAAATGGGAGCCATTGCAACCCGTATTTATTTCAGCCCAGACCGGGCAGGGTAAAAATTATTTTGTCGAGAATGTCTTGGTTCCATATGTGAGAGAGTTGAACTACAGGAAGAACACTAAGCAGCGCGTTCTTATCCTCAGCAATCGGTTGGCCCTACGGCAACAGATTAAAAATCGTCTGAAAGGAACCGAGGACTCAGACGAAGAAGAAGCTAAATTTTACCCATATAGAGACTGCGCGGATGTAATGACATACCAAAGTATATTACATTGCGAGCAGATGCTAAAGAAAAGGCAATCGAAAGCTCAGTCCAGATACATCTACATTATTTGTGACGAGGCCCACTTCTTTACTTCCGATGCTATGTTCAACCCCCATACTTCTAAAATCCTGGAGGCTATCGTCAGGCTATTCCAGGATGCTGTCAGGGTGTACATGAGTGCCACGCCGTATGAGTGTTTAGAGTACATAATTAAGTACGAACGCGAGTACCACTCACGGTTGAATTTCAACAGGCCCCAGGAAAAAGATAAGAGTATCCCGATGGCGTTTTACCATTTCCAACGCGACTATAGCTACTTGGATGTTAAGGTGTACTCCGCCATTGGCGAACTATATGGACAGATGATTGAGAGCGTCAATCAAAAGCGAGAGAAGTGGCTAGTTTTCATTGATGACATAGAGAAGTGTAGGGCTGTAAAAAAGGATCTCGAAGGGTACGCTGAGGGAAAAGGTAGTCCTCTGGTTGTTGTAGATGGAGATTCAAAAACAGAGAAAGTCTTTGCTGTAGATGCGTCAAGTAAAGCGAATCCTTCCTACTGCTCAATGGTGCTGAATGAGCGCTTTGATAAAAATACCTTTGTTCTAATCACAACATCTGTCCTTGATAACGGGGTAAACCTGACTGGTATCAACAACATCGTTGTGTCTGACATGGAAAGGGTTAAATGTCTACAGATGCTCGGAAGAGCCAGAGTAAGCGATGCTGATGACAGAAAGACTTTGTATGTGCAGAGGTTTGACTGCCCTTACGTGCAGAAGCGCATAGATAGTTTTCAAACGCAGAAAACAGCATACCACAATTACCGGTTGGCCTATGGCGAGTTGCCCGATACGCTTCAATCGAGAGGTTATGATGAATACCGGTTCCTAGATAAATATTATAATGGAGGTACGCTGGACTGGATAAATGCAAAGCACTGGTTCGGCAGACCTATGGACAAGCCCACAGAGTTGTACCTAAATGAAATAGCTAAGTCCCTGTTGGACAGGCGCACTCGTCAGTATCAGCTTATTCTTGATGAAATGATTGAGGAAAGCCCGCAGGCTGGCATGGAGCAACAGGAGAAGAAACGTGTTGGACAGAAGTACCTAGAGTATCAGCTCTTTTGGTTTGGCAAGGTCTACTGTGTGGATGATGATATAACCTTTGCTGATAAGGACAAGGCAAAGAAGACTTTCGTGGCCTTCCTAGAATCATATGCTGACAATGTAACTCAAATAGTAGGTGAGGCGGGAAAGACCAAGTTCAGCCGTGAATTTACCCAGCTATACGATGCAGCCTTTGGGAGAGCAGATCGAAATAAGAACCGTATTTACAGCATAACAAAAATGAAATCATTGCTTTAGGATGCCCATATAAACTATACAGTGGTCAGTTATTCATCATACTGGATAGTCCAAGAGCATGACTGGGAAACAGAAGAAGAGTAGGGCCATACACCTTAGCTTCTGAGGGTAAAGTCTTACTTAGTAACCCTCTACCTCAGTATAGGCAGGGAGTGCGCTGAGGCACTCCCTGTCTTATCTATTTCACTCAATCAAGGCTACGATTCGATTTGCTGTCTCAGCATCCGTGTGTTCCTGTAAATAGGGGATGATCGAGTGGAAGTTCTTTTTCTTCACTCCTGAGAGTTTCCTAATATCAGACCAATAGAAGGGCTTACCCTGCGCTCTCAATCTCTGATATGCCCAAATGATTTTCCTGGCCCAACTCTCAGGGTATGGTTCTGTATACCTCTCAAAGATGGCCTTGCACCTTGGCATATTCTCTAGCTGATGCCCCAGCAGGTTCATCTCACGGTATACAAGCCGCTCTGATACTCGTTCGGGTCTGCCGTTCTCATTATCCGTGCCATCATATACGCCTTGGACAACCTTTTCCAATATGGGGGCTGTGTCCGCATCTAACTGCACCCAGTCTACTGGGGCAGTATCCTTCATGTAGTGGCTGTCCTGCTCCTGCTGAACCTGCTCCGGTGTCAAGGAAGGAGAGGTTAGCTTCTCTGTCTCCATGCCAAGGAAAAAGGCGATCTGACATACTACTGAAAAATCAGACCTGCTCCCTAGCAACACCTTCTGAATCTGGTATATACTCGCTATGTTATATAGCCCCATCTCTCTGTAGAATACATTCAGATCATCAGCAAGCATCTTCGTATACCTGCTTCGACCAGATGGTTTCAGATACTTTGTCCGGCTCAGGCCATTATACAGGATAGCACTGATAGGAATATCATTATTGAGATCCATCGGTGTATCAAACACGGCTTCCAGGTAGCTTGCAAACCGAATCATCTGAGGATCTTCCTCAAAGGTAACTTTATCGTAGCCTATGCAATGTTCAGCGGGACAGAATGTGAAACTCTGCTCGCTCTTAGCCGGAACACTGGATTCCACAAGCCTACACTTGTGCTTTGTGCAGATACTCATGTTTCGGATTTGATGCTTCCGATGCCAATAGGCTTCACCGTATGTCTTCCTATCATCCTCAGCACACAACGGACAGAACCGCAAGTATTGTTCCCCCTCAGACCGAGGGAGAACACAAAACAGGTGGTGTGCATCGCAGTTATCATGCCCCAGCCGATATAGGGCAGTCTTCTTTTGCTCCAATGGAATGAAGCGGGCATACTGAGGGTACATCGTATGCTCCATCACCAGCTTGTCCAGGGAATACATCTTTGCGATCTGCTCCATAGCTCCAGGATTAAGATTCCCGATAAACTCCTTGCTGGGGTTGTCAGACCGCTTGCAATACAACTCCTGCATGGCTGATTTACTTGAAAAGAATCCAGAATGAACGTAATATCGACAGAGCCAGCTATACACCAATTCATCGGGATAGATGGCAGGGAAGTAGGAGATCATACCGCTACCTCCACCACAGGCAGATGATTCTTCAACAACTCCACGATGTCCACACCCTCGGTCTTGGCCTGAGATACCAGACCAGCAATCGTGAACTCCCCATCTGATTCCACATGAGCATCAACCTTTGGAACTGTGGTCTTTCGCTTCGTTTTAGAGGTCTGGCACTTCTGCCGAGGCTGAATGAACCCGTGGAGCATAGATAATCTTTGCTGATAGGCTTCGTTCAGCGATTCCAGGTTTAGGACCTCTCTGCCGTTGAGAATGGCAATCTCCTGTGCATCATGGATAAGGGACACCACCACCGATATGTTCCCCGACGTATGTTCGTAGAGCCATGCCATGACCACATCGGTGATCTCTGTTCTCTGCTTCACATACTGGTAGGAATACAGAACTTCGCAGAATGTCCTAAAATCCTCCCCGTACTCCATCACATCATACCACAGCCCCAACGACCTCCGGGCAAGCTGCATAGCCTGTTCAAAGAACACCGCACTCTCGGGAGTACCCACCATACAGATTGAAATACCGCTGTTGTTGATAAGCTGGGTGAGCATCCCCACAAGGCTCTTGCCGTTCTTGCTGTTGCACACATTCTGAATCTCATCCACCACCAGCAGGCCGATGTGATTCAACGCCACCTGACTGACGCTCCCAATCAGCATATCCGTAGTAGTCCTGGCCCGTAGTGCGTTCGGATAGTAGTTGCCGCCAATAACTTCATCCACCTTCCGAAGTATCTCCAACAGCAGCCCCTTTACTGAGGAATCAAAGGGACACTGGACGCAGATGCAGGGGATGATCTTGGTGTAGGGCTGCTCAACGTCAATGATACGGTTCTCAGTAATCAATGTGATTGCCCTACTGATAGCAGATGATTTTCCAATGCCAGAGGCCCCAATGATTGTGAAGCTGTCGGAACCACCCATGATGCCGCTGTACTCCTGCTGCATGATGGCCTTGAAGTTCTGGTTTTTCTGCTGGACTGCCAGCTTCGTCCCCTTCTTCTGCAACGACCGCATCAACGCCAGATAGAGCTTACTGTAAATCTCCAAAGACATCTGATTGGGAACATACACCCGGTAGAGGTCAGAGAGTGCCATGAGACGTACCGGAGCGTCAGCATCACAGATAGCAGCGTCATACTCCGGCAGCACTTCCAGGGCAGACAACAACTCACCCCCTGATTTCATGGTTGGCAGGATACGGATAACATCAGACAGATCACTCACGGCTCGTCCCCTCCTTCATGTAGTCCCGATGGCGTTTAGTCTGCTCCCGTCTGCGAGTGCTGCGGATATTCTTCATGTGAACATCACCACGACCAGCACTACTACTAACAATGGTTTCGATGTGTTGAGCAAGGTTGATCTGGGCTTGTAGATTATCCCTGACTGCACCTCTGGCAATGTCCCTTTGGCTAGTCTGTAGCTCCTGTACCGCTGTCAAGTCTTTGCCCTGATAACGAGATTCTATAATCGTGAACTCAGTATAGGCCCCATCCTCCAACACCCATACAGAGGACACATCTTCTGGATTGTAGGCCACGGTAACATCACCGCCGGATAGGTATTGCTCAGTGTACCCCTCACGGTGATACCGCAACTTGTTGACCTTCAACCCTGACCGACTGAACCTCCCGGTAGTTCTCGGCAAGAGGGTAAGCATCAGCTCTCTTTTCCCAATTTCAATGAGATTGGCCCCAATTTGGGATTTTCCCCAATTCCAGATTTGGGAGGCATAAGGCTTCACCTGAGCAGCAATCATATCCTCGGTATAGGGGAAGTTTTCAATGATCCGCTGAGAGTTGTAGTAGATGATGCAATGAAGGATGATCTTCTCAAAGTCAGCCATGGTCAGACAGGCATCCTTCCGGTAGTCATGCGCACCACGCTCCTGATAGTCAGGCTCAATCACTCCCTTGCCCTTCAAGTGCTTCTTGAAACTCTCCTGTATCAAATCAAAGAATTTCTCTATCAAGCCTTTTAATTCTGGCCTATACGATGGAAGATTAACCACCTTGACACCCAACTCTGCGATCTGCTCAAACGTCCCTGATGTGTACTCGCTACCCATATCGGTGATAAATGAGGCCGGAAGCATATCACAGTCCCAGTCCTCACGATGGATGGAGATACCGAACCGATTACACCAGTCCACTTTATCATCAATGATGTTCAGCATCAGTCCCCGGAGACTGTAGACACCACCCTCCCATGAGAGGGAATACCCACAGCACAGGCCACTGTAGGCATCGACACAGGCTGTCAAAATAGGTCTACCTACCAGACTTCCGGTATCATTGACAAGGTAGATGTCGCAGACCGTAGCATCGAACATTCCGGCACCGACAGCAGGAGCAAACTCCTGTACTCCCTCACCAGTCAGAGGACGATTGTTCCTCTGGTAGTTCTTCAACCCATCACGGGAGATGTAGAAGTTCTGTAGGCTCCTAGTCTTACGATAGAAGTACCGGAACTGATAGTAGGACGGGTATTCCTCTGCCAGTTCCCCCAGCGCATCGCAATATTTCTCTTTGAGCATCATCGTGTAGGCTGTCATCAGAGATTGCTTTTTCGTAGTATAGAAAAACTTGTTCAACGCCCATCTCATATTCTTCTCGTCCTGAGTCAGTTGCCGTTCATCTTCCCGACGCTTTGGAGCAAGAGCAGTCACATCCATGTAGGACAGATATAGGCAGAGGTGGTTCCTGACGGTTGCCTTTGATACTCCGTATTCCTCAGCCGCAGAGCCTATCAGCCGGGAACGCATCCGATCATCAGTCAGGAACGACAGAACAGGAGCAATCATCGTGTACCTCTCATACATGGTTTTCCTCTGGTCGGCATCCAAAGCATCAATATCAGCCGTGATAACCCCTGTGACCTCGGACAGTTCATTACTGGTACACTCGGAGTAGGATTCCAGAGCCGTTATCTCTACCCATACAGGCATCGTCCTCTTGATGCAGTCGATCACCAGGACCCTATCGCCTTGCGCCTCCAGCACTCGGATGATGGTGTCACCCAACCGGAGTAGATCATACTTCTTCATCAATGACCATCCCCCAATCCGTGACTCCGTGCCTGAGCCAGTAGTCCCTCGAAGCATCCAGCAGCTTCACCGTCAACGGCTTCATCAGAAACTTTCTGAACACACACTCCCTGACCATCAGATCACCGTCTGCCTTGGTGCAAACGAAGTCCGATGTGTACTCCCCGACCTCCAGCCCATCCAGCAGGACATTACACTTGATCTCCTTGATTTCATCCGATGCTTGCAGCAGGTCGGCATAGGCGTACTGGATGGCGTCATACGTCCGGCACATCTCAGCACACTTGCCCAGCACCCGCTTCTCGCATCGACCTTTGAAGTTCTTCTTCCTCATGTTGGCAGTCCTCCCCTGTGGGAACACTCTGCATCAATCCCCAAAAGCAGTCCCCCAAAAGGATGTCAGCTTACTTTTGGGGAATTGGGGCCTGTGCTTTTGGGATAGCTGACTGCTTCAAAGTCCCTGTTTACAAGGGTTTCAAGCCTGTTGCCATCTCCCCAAAAACACCATCCAGGAATATCACCATGTCGTGGGGCAATATAGATTTTTCTCGAAAAGGCAAAGCTGTTTGTTCTGTTGGGCTTCGCCCCCGTTTGCCCCCCCGCCCTGGTGATTCCAAACAAAATGTCCCTAAAATCCGGTATCTATGCAAGGTTGAGGATAGTTCGGAGAACAAAAACAAGACCCTGCACGGTTAGGTGCAAGGTCTTGTTTTTCTATGTCGGGGTCAATTCAGATTGCCTCTCCGAGAAAAATCTATATTACCCCACGACATCAGAAAATTAGAACTGGGGATGCGCGATAGCGGCCTGCGCGGCGGCCAGCCGGGCGATAGGCACCCGGAAGGGGGAGCAGGACACATAATCCAGCCCAATCTTGTGGCAGAACTCCACGGAGGAGGGATCGCCGCCATGCTCACCGCAGATGCCCAGGTGAACATCTGGGTTGGTGGAGCGGCCCCAGCGGGCGGCATTGGAGATCAGGCGGCCCACGCCGTGCTGGTCCAGCTTGGCAAAGGGGTCGTTCTCGTAGATCTTCTTGTCATAGTAGGCATCCAGGAACTTGCCCGCGTCGTCACGGCTGAAGCCAAACACCAGCTGGGTCAGGTCGTTGGAACCGAAGGAGAAGAAGTCGGAGATGGGGGCGATGTCGTCGGCAGTCATAGCGGCGCGCGGGGTCTCGATCATGTTGCCCACGTGATAGACCATGTCGGAGCCGGCTTCCTTCAACAGCTCGTCGGCCACGCCGGTGACGATGCTCTTGACATAGGCAAACTCCTTCAGCTCACCGATCAGGGGAATCATGATCTCGGGCTCAATCTTCCATTCGGGATGGCGGGCCTGAACGGCCAGAGCGGCCTTGATGACGGCCCGGGTCTGCATTTTGGCGATCTCGGGGAAGGTGACGCTCAGGCGGCAGCCGCGGTGACCCATCATGGGGTTGAACTCATGGAGGCCGGCGATGATGGCCTTGACGTCCTCGATGGACTTGCCCATATCCTTGGCCATGGCCGCGATGTCATCCTCCTCAGTGGGGACGAACTCATGCAGGGGGGGATCCAGATAGCGGATGGTGACGGGGCAGCCCTCCATGGCCTCATAGATGCCCTCGAAATCGCTTTGCTGCATGGGCTCCAGCTTGGCCAAGGCCTTCTCGCGCTGCTCCACGGTGTCGGAGCAGATCATCTCGCGGATGGCCTGGATGCGGTCGTCGTTAAAGAACATATGCTCGGTGCGGCACAGGCCAATGCCCTCAGCGCCGAACTTACGGGCCTGAGCGGCATCGTGGGGGGTGTCGGCGTTGGTGCGCACACCCAGGCGGCGGTACTTGTCGGCCCAACCCATAACACGGGCGAACTCGCCGCTGATGGAGGCCTCCACGGTGGGGATGGGGCCGTCGTAGATCTTGCCGGTGGAACCGTCCAGGCTCAGCCAGTCGCCCTCGTGGAAGGTCTTGCCCTTGAGCTCGAACTTCTTGTTCTCCTCGTCCATCTTGATTTCGCCGCAGCCGGATACGCAGCAGCGGCCCATGCCGCGGGCCACGACGGCGGCGTGGGAGGTCATGCCGCCGCGGACGGTCAGGATGCCCTGAGCGGCCTTCATGCCCTCAATGTCCTCGGGAGAGGTCTCCAGACGGACCAGAACCACCTTCTCGCCGCGGGCGGCCCACTCCTTGGCGTCCTCGGCAGAGAAGACGATCTTACCGGAGGCGGCGCCGGGGGAGGCGCCCAGGGCGGTGGCCAGCAGGGGAGCGTCCTTCAACGCCTGGCCGTCGAACTGGGGATGGAGCAGGGCGTCCAAGGAGCGGGGCTCGATCATAGCCACGGCCCGCTTCTCGTCGATCATGCCCTCGTCCACCAGGTCGCAGGCGATCTTGAGAGCGGCGGCGGGGGTGCGCTTGCCGTTGCGGGTCTGGAGCATATAGAGCTTGCCATGCTCCACGGTGAACTCCATGTCCTGCATATCGCGGTAGTGGTCCTCCAAGGTCTTACACACGTTCTCGAACTGGGCAAAGGCCTCGGGGAACTTCTCCGCCATCTCGTCGATGGGCATGGGGGTGCGCACGCCAGCCACCACGTCCTCGCCCTGGGCGTTGGTCAGGAATTCGCCGAACAGCTTCTTCTCGCCGGTGGCGGGGTTGCGGGTGAAGGCCACGCCGGTGCCGCAGTCGTCGCCCATGTTGCCGAAGGCCATGGACTGCACGTTGACGGCGGTGCCCCAGGAGTAGGGGATGTCGTTGTCCCGGCGGTACACGTTGGCCCGGGGGTTGTCCCAGGAGCGGAACACGGCCTTGATGGCGCCCATCAGCTGCTCCTTGGGATCGGAGGGGAAGTCAGAGCCGATCTTAGCCTTGTACTCGGCCTTGAACTGACCGGCCAGCTCCTTCAGGTCCTCAGCGGTAAGCTCCACGTCCTGCTTGACGCCCTTCTTCTCCTTCATCTGGTCGATGAGCTGCTCGAAATACTTCTTGCCCACCTCCATGACCACGTCGGAGTACATCTGAATAAAGCGGCGGTAGCAGTCCCAAGCCCAGCGGGGGTTGCTGGACTGACGGGCGATGGTGTCCACCACGTCCTCATTGAGGCCCAGGTTCAGAATGGTGTCCATCATGCCGGGCATGGAAGCCCGGGCGCCGGAGCGGACGGAAACCAGCAGGGGATTCTCCTTATCGCCGAACTTCTTGCCGGTGATACCCTCCATCTTGGTGATATACTCCATGATCTCGGCCTGGATCTCGTCGTTGATCTTCTGTCCGTCCTCGTAGTACTGGGTGCACGCCTCGGTGGTGATGGTAAAGCCCTGGGGCACGGGCAGGCCGATGTTGGTCATTTCGGCCAGGTTGGCGCCTTTGCCGCCCAGAAGCTCGCGCATGTTGGCGTTGCCCTCTGAGAACAGATAGACATATTTGTGAGCCATTGTACATTCCTCCAAACTTTTTATCGGGTGTGCCGGGATATATGCGGGGGTCTGAGTCATGGAAATATTTTAACAGAATACACAAGGATGGTCAAGTAAGAGTTGGCTGTTTTTTCACTTATTCCCAGAATGAGAAAACTGTTCCATTGAGGAGGGATTTGCGGGGGATATGGAAAAAACACCCACTCCTAAGTGGAAAATTGGAGATTTTGCGCATTGCGGCGGGGACTTTTCCGTGATAAAGTTGAGAACAAAAGAATAGCTCCGCAACGGGGTGGAGCTGTGTGCTTAATTCGTTTGACGGAGGGATGGCATATGGCGATCCATGAGGAATGCGGCGTATTCGGCATCTATGACAAAAGCGGCGGCTGTGCCGAGAGCGCTTATTACGGGCTTTATGCCCTTCAGCACCGGGGGCAGGAGGCCTGCGGCATCGCCACCATGAACGGTCTGGAGCAGCGCTGCCGAAAAGACGCAGGTCTGGTGGGAGAGGTGTTCAGCCGGGAGGATTTGGCGCAGCTCAACGGCACTATGGCGGTGGGACATGTGCGCTACTCCACCACCGGCGGTTCCCTGCGGGAGAACGCCCAGCCGCTGACGCTGAGTTATGTGAAGGGCACCTTTGCCGTAGCCCACAACGGGAATCTGGTAAATGTGGATGATCTGCGCCGCCACTACGAGTACCGAGGGGCCATCTTCCACACCACCTCGGACTCGGAGATCATCGCCTATATTATCGCTCAGGAGCGGCTTTTGGCTCCCTCTATCGAGCGGGCGGTGGCCAACACCGTGCGCCAGCTGCGGGGCGCCTTTTCCCTGGTGGTCATGAGCTCCCGCAAGCTCATCGCCGCCCGAGATCCCTGGGGCTTCCGGCCTTTGTGTATCGGCAAGCGGAGAGACGCATGGATTTTCGCCTCCGAGTCCTGTGCCTTGGACAGCGTGGGGGCCTCCTTCGTCCGGGATGTGGAGCCTGGCGAGGTGGCCTATGTGGACCTGAATGGGGAGCTGCAATCCATCCGAGACTGCTGCGGCAAGGAGCGCACAGGGCTTTGCCTGTTCGAGTTTTTGTACTTCGCCCGGCCCGACAGTGTCATCGACGGTCAGTCTGTCCATGCTGCCCGTCTGCTGGCGGGGCGCTACCTGGCTCAGGAGCATCCCATCGCTGCCGACGTGGTCATCGGTGTGCCTGATTCCGGGCTGAACGCCGCCAAAGGCTACGCCCTGGAGTCCGGCATCCCCTACAACGACGGGCTCATCAAAAACCGCTACATCGGCCGCACCTTCATCCAGCCGGGGCAGTCCGCACGGGAGTCCTCTGTCCGGCTGAAGCTGAACGCTTTGCGCTCCACCGTGTCTGGCCAGCGGGTGGTGGTCATCGACGACTCCATCGTCCGGGGCACGACGTCTAACCAGCTGGTGAAGCTGCTTCGGGACGCGGGAGCCAAGGAGGTGCATATGCTTTCCTCTGCCCCCATGTTCGTGGCCCCCTGTTATTTCGGCACGGACATCCCTTCAAAGGAGGAGCTGTTCGCCTGTAAATACAGTCTGGAGGAGATGTGTCGGCTCATCGGCGCGGACAGCTTGGGGTTCCTGTCCGTGGAGAGCCTCCGAAAGATCGCGCCGGATTGCTCCTGCGGCTTCTGCGACGGCTGCTTTACCGAACGGTATCCCATCCCGGTGGAGGAGCAGGGAGAGGATTGACCCCGGTGGCCCGGTCCGCAATGTGACATTTTACAAAAAATAAATTTCGATGGGTCCGAAACCTGTTTTTTGCGCTAAAATTTTGCATGAGTGCAAAAAACTGTTGACAAAAAGCGTGTTTGTGCTATACTAAAACCCGTAATCGAGAGAACAAAGGCGTTCCCGACCGGCAAGGTTAGGAACGCCTTTTTCTATCTCGGCCCATCCCAAGCGATTGGCCGCCGTAAGAGGCCGCATAGTTTCCCGGCGGACCAATATAAATGAAAGGGGAAGTCAACTATGGGATACTCCAAGGAAGATATCATCCGCATCGTGAAGGAAGAGGACGTCAAGTTCATCCGGATGCAGTTCACCGACATTTTCGGCCAGCTGAAAAACGTGGCCATCACCGCCTCCCAGATCGAGCGGGCGGTGAACAATGAGATCATGCTGGACGGCTCCTCCATTGAGGGCTTCGTCCGCATCAATGAGTCCGACCAGTACCTGTACCCCGATCTGGACAGCTTTGTCATCTTCCCCTGGCGGCCCCAGCACGGCAAGGTGGCCCGCTTGATCTGCGACATCCACAACCCTGACGGCTCCGCCTTCGTGGGCGACCCCCGCGGCGTGCTGGAGCGGGTGCTGGAGAAGGCCAGGGCCATGGGTTACGATACCTTTAATGTGGGTCCTGAGGCCGAGTTCTTCCTGTTCCAGACCGACGAGGAGGGCAAGCCCACCACCAAGACCAACGACGAGGCCGGTTACTTCGACCTGGGCCCTCTGGACCACGGCGAGTCCACCCGGCGTGAGATCTGTCTGGCTCTGGAGGAGATGGGCTATGAGATTGAGGCGTCCCACCACGAGGTGGCCAAGGGCCAGCACGAGATCGATTTCAAGTACGCCCCCGCCCTGGACTGCGCCGACAAGATCATGACCTTCAAGTTGGCGGTCAAGACCCTGGCCCAGAAGAACGGCCTCCACGCCACCTTCATGCCAAAGCCCATCTTCGGCATCAACGGCTCGGGTATGCACACCAACATGTCGCTGTATAAAAACGGCCAGAACGTGTTCTTCGACCCCAATGGCGAAAAGCAGCTGTCCAAGGAGTGCTATTCCTTCATCGCCGGCCTCCTGGCCCACATGAAGGGCATGGCCGCCGTCACCAACCCGTTGGTCAACTCCTATAAGCGTCTGGTGCCCGGCTACGAGGCCCCTTGCTACATGGCCTGGTCCGCCTCCAATCGCTCCGCGCTGATCCGCATTCCCGCCTCCCGCGGGATGGGCACCCGGGTGGAGCTGCGCTGCCCTGACCCCGCCTGCAACCCCTATCTGTCCCTGGCTGTGTGCCTGGCCGCTGGTTTGGATGGCATCGAGAAGGGCATGACCCCGCCGCCGGAGATCACAGAAAACATCTTTGCTATGACTCCCGCCACCCGCCGCCGCCGTGGCATCGAGGCCCTGCCCGGCTCCCTGGAGGAGGCGCTGGTGGCTATGAAGAAGGATAAGCTGGTGATGGATACCCTGGGCGAGCACGTCACCGCCCAGTACATCGCCGGCAAGGAGAGGGAATGGAATGAGTACCGCACCCGCGTGTCCAGCTGGGAAGTTGACAAGTACATGATTAACTACTGAGCATTCCGTTTACGGACCAGTTTAAGGAAGGTGAACGGGTATGCGGCAGGTGATCGTGGCCTTTGAGCGCCAGAGCAACTGCGACAGGCTCCGTGAGATTATAGAGAGCGGCGGCGAGTTTTCCTGTGTTGTTTGCCGCAGCGCGGCCCAGGTGAAGCGGGCGGTGCGTAAGCTGAGGCTGGACCTTGTGGTGTGCGGCTTCAAGCTGGCGGACGAGAGCTGCGAGTCGCTGTTCTGCGATCTGCCCCAGCGGTGCTCCATGCTGATGATCGGTCCCCAGGCCCAGCTGGAGCTGTGCGAGACGGAGGGCATCTTCAAGCTCCAGGCCCCCGTGCGCCGCTCGGAGCTGCTGGCTTCGGTGCGGTTGCTGGCTCAGCTGAACCGCCCCGGGCGGGACGGGGAGAAAAACCCTGCCCAGCGTTCCCCGGAGGAGCGGGAGCTGGTGGAAAGGGCCAAGGCGGTGCTGATGGACCGCCACGGTATGACGGAGGAGCAGGCCCACCGTTTTTTACAAAAGCAGAGCATGGACAATGGCGCCCGGCTCACTGATACCGCGAGGCTTGTGCTGGCGGATCAGTGACAGATAACCCAGGGCGGCAGTTGTCTCAACTGCCGCCCTGCTGTGCCCGCTTGACTTCCCAATCCGTGAACAGGAGGGATGGCCATGGATTTCACCAAGATGCACGGTCTGGGAAACGACTACATTTTTCTGAACTGCATGGAGTCCACACCTGAGAATCTGGGCGAACTGGCCCGCCGCCTGTCCGACCGCCGCTTCGGCGTGGGGGGAGACGGCATCATCTGCATCTGCCCGTCTAACCGGGCGGATTTCAAAATGCGGATGTTTAACGCCGACGGCTCCGAGGGGGCCATGTGCGGCAACGGCATCCGGTGTTTTGGCAAGTATGTATACGATAAAAAGTTGACAGACAAGCAGCACCTCACCATTGAGACGCTGTCAGGGGAGCGGGAGCTTTCCCTGATGGTCCGGGGGAAACAAGTGTATTCGGCTGTAGTGAATATGGGAATACCTATTCTCAAACCGCCCGTTTTGCTTCAAATCGAGGAGGCTGAATATACTGCCGTTCCTGTTTCTATGGGCAACCCCCATGCGGTTATTGAGGTGGAGGGTCCTGCCGCGCTGGATTTACAGGCCATAGGCCCTGCCGTGGAGAATCACCAGGCCTTTCCCGGCGGGGTCAACGCAGAGTTTATAAAAGTGCTGAATCGTGCCGAGCTTCAAATGCGCGTCTGGGAGCGGGGCAGCGGCGAGACCCTGGCCTGCGGTACCGGGGCCTGCGCCTCCGCCGCGGCGATGATAAGCGCAGGAAAACTGGGCCGGGAGGCCGTGGTCCACCTGTCCGGCGGCGATCTGACCGTCCGCTGGGACGAAAAATCCGGCCATATGTTCATGACAGGACCCGCTGTGACCGTTTTTGATGGCAAACTTGACGATTGACCGCACCCGCGTTTTTGTTGTACAATAATTTAACCAGATAAAGTGAAGGAGTGGTCCCAATGGCCCACATCAATCAGAATTTTCTCAAGCTGCCGGGCGGCTACCTGTTCCCGGAGATCGGCCGCCGGGTGCGTGCCTTTTCAGCGGAGAATCCGCCGATGCCCCTCATCCGTTTGGGCATCGGCGACGTTACCCAGCCCCTGGCCCCCGTGGTGGTGGACGCTATGGTGAAGGCGTCCAGAGAGATGGGGGCGAAGGAGACATTTCGGGGCTACTGCGAGGAGACCTGCGCCGCTTATGACTTTCTGCGCTTTGCTATCCGGGACTCCTACAAGGAGCGGGGGGTGGACATGGCCGACGACGAAATTTTCGTCTCCGACGGAGCCAAGACTGACTGTGGAAGCATCGGCGACATCTTCTCGGTTGACAATGTGGTGGCGGTGTGCGACCCGGTGTATCCGGTGTACGTGGACACCAGCGCCATGGCCGGCCGGGCCGGTGAGTACGACGGGGAGAAGTGGACCGACCTCGTTTACCTGCCCTGCACGGCGGAGAACGGCTTTTTCCCCGGCCTGCCCGCAGGGGACAAGGCGCCCGACCTCATCTACATCTGCTCCCCCAACAATCCCACCGGGACGGCGGCCACCTATGAGCAGCTCAAGGTCTGGGTGGACTACGCCAACGCCCACGGCAGCGTGATCCTGTTCGACTCCGCCTACGAGGCGTTCATCAGCGAGGATGGCATCCCCCACAGCATCTTTGAGGTGGAGGGGGCCAAGACCTGCGCCATTGAGTTCCGCTCCTTCTCCAAGTCCGCCGGATTTACCGGCAACCGCTGCGCCTATACCGTGATTCCCAAGGCGCTGGAGCGGGAGGGCGTATCCCTCAACGCCCTGTGGAACCGCCGCCAGGGCAGCAAGTTCAACGGCGTGCCCTATGTCATCCAGCGGGCGGCGGAGGCGGCGCTAAGCCCCGAGGGCAGGGCGCAGACCAAGGTGGCCATCGATTATTACCTGAACAACGCCAAGGTCATTCGGGAGGGCCTTACCAAAGCGGGCCTGACGGTTTACGGCGGCGTGAACGCCCCCTATCTGTGGGTCAAGACCCCCAACAACGCGCCGTCCTGGGACTTTTTCGACCTGCTGTTGAAGAAAGCGTGCGTGGTCACTACCCCCGGCGCGGGCTTCGGTCCCAGCGGGGAGGGCTACATCCGGGTTACTGCTTTCGGCGATGCGGAGGCAACTAGGGAAGCGGTAAAGCGTATCGTTTCAGTACTGTAAAAAGAAATCATGAACCGGCCCAATGGGGGGCAGGGAAAGGGGTTATACCCTTTTGTCCCCGTTGGGCCGGTTTTCGTTTGGAGGATTCAACATGAAGCAAGAGCGGGAACAGGTGCGGGGGCCGCTGTATGATCCCCGGTTCGAGCATGACAACTGCGGCATTGGAGCGGTTGTGGACATCAAAGGCCGCAAAAGCCATCAGACGGTGGACGACGCGCTGAAAATTGTGGAAAAGCTGGAGCACAGGGCGGGCAAGGATGCCGAGGGCCAGACCGGCGACGGCGTGGGTGTCCTGTTGCAAATTTCCCACGAGTTTTTTGTGAAAGCGGCAGGGGAGTGCGGCATCACCCTGGGGGGTGAGCGGGATTACGGCATCGGGATGTTTTTCTTCCCCCAGGAGGCTCTGCGCCGGAACCAGGCCATGAAGATGTTCGAGCTGATCGTGGCCCGGGAGGGAATGGAGTTTGCTGGCTGGCGCGAGGCGCCTGTGTGTCCGGAGGTGCTTGGGCACAAAGCGCTGGCGAAAATGCCCCGTATCATGCAGGGCTTCGTGCGCCGTCCGGAGCATCTGGCAAAGGGACTGGAATTTGACCGCAGGCTGTACATTGCCCGCCGGGAGTTCGAGCATTCCAACGACAACACCTATGTGGCGTCCTTGTCCAGCCGGACCATCGTATATAAGGGGATGTTCCTGGTGGGCCAGCTGCGGCAGTTTTACCGGGACCTCCAAAGCGAGGAGTACACTTCCGCCATCGCCCTGGTCCACTCCCGGTTCTCCACCAACACGAACCCCTCCTGGGAACGGGCCCACCCCAACCGGTTCATCCTTCACAACGGGGAGATCAACACCATCCGCGGCAACGTGGACCGGATGCTGGCCCGGGAGGAGACCATGCACGCCCCCGTGTGGGACAGGGACATCGACAAAGTGTTCCCGGTGGTGAACGTGGACGGGTCCGACTCCGCCATGCTGGACAACACCCTGGAATTTCTGGTGATGAGCGGCATGGAGCTGCCCTTGGCGGTGATGATCTGCATCCCGGAGCCCTGGATGAATGACGAGAACCTGTCCCGGGCCCGCCGGGACCTGTACCAGTATTACGCCGTCATGATGGAGCCCTGGGACGGCCCGGCCTCCATCCTGTTCTCCGACGGCGACCAGGTGGGGGCGGTGCTGGACCGCAACGGTCTGCGCCCCTCCCGGTACTACGTCACCGACGACGACCGTCTCATTCTGTCCTCCGAGGTGGGGGTGCTGGACATCGACCCGGCCCATATCGTGCGCAAATCCCGGCTGGAGCCGGGGAAGATGCTGCTGGTGGACACCGTTTCGGGCCGCATCATCGGCGACAGCGAGATTAAGGAGGGCTACGCCGCCCGTAATCCTTACGGCGAGTGGCTGGACCGGAACCTAGTCCGGCTGAAGGACCTGCCCATTCCCAATCACCGTGTGGAAAAGTATACCCCCGAGCGCCGCACCCAGGTGCAAAAGGCGTTTGGTTACACCTACGAGGATCTGAAGGACACCATCCTCCCCATGGCCCGCACCGGCGCGGAGAGCACCGCCGCCATGGGCGCGGACATCCCGCTGGCGGTGCTGTCCAGCCACGACCAGCCGCTGTTCAGCTACTTTCGCCAGCTCTTTGCCCAGGTGACCAACCCGCCCATCGACGCCATCCGGGAGGAGATTGTCACCGACACTACCGTCTACGTGGGCGACGACGGCAATCTGCTGGAGGAGAGCGCCGACAACTGCCGGGTGCTCCAGATCCACAATCCTATCCTGACCTCGGTGGACCTGATGAAAATCAAGGCCATGGACAAGCCCGGCTTCCATGTGGAGACGGTATCCCTGCTCTACTTCAAAAATATGCCCCTGAAGCGGGCGTTGGACCAGATGAAGATCGCCGCTGACCGGGCCTACCGCAACGGGGCCAACATCATCATCCTGTCCGACCGGGGCGTGGACGAAAACCATGTGGCCATCCCGTCCCTGCTGGCGGTGTCCGCCCTGGAGCAGCACCTGGTGCGCACCCGGAAGCGCACGGCGGTTTCCGTAATCCTGGAGTCCGCCGAGCCGAGGGACGTCCACCATTTCGCTGCCCTGCTGGGCTACGGGGCCCGGGCCATCAATCCCTACCTGGCCCAGGAGACTATCGGCCAGCTCGTCGACGAGGGGCTTCTGGACAAGGACTTCGGCGCGGCGGTGGACGATTACAACAAGGCCATTTTGAAGGGCATCGTGAAAATCGCCTCCAAGATGGGCATTTCCACTATCCAATCCTACCAGTCCGCCCAGATTTTCGAGGCCATCGGCATTGCCAAGGACGTGGTGGACGAGTATTTTACCAACACCGTCTCCCGGGTGGGCGGCATCGGGCTGAAAGAGATCGAACAGCTTGTGGACAAGAACCACAGCCGCGCCTTTGATCCTCTGGGCCTGGGGGCGGACCCCACCTTGGACTCCGTAGGTTCTCACAAGGCCCGCTCGGGGCAGGAGGACCATATGTACAACCCCCAGACGATCCACCTGCTCCAGCAATCCGCCCGCACTGGGGACTACGGCCTGTTCAAGCAGTACAGCGCCCTGGTGGACGACGAGACCTGTCCCCATACCCTCCGGGGGCTGATGGAGATGAAGTACGCTGACCAGCCCATACCCATCGACGAGGTCGAGAGCGTGGACTCCATTGTCAAGCGCTTCAAGACCGGGGCCATGAGCTATGGCTCCATCTCCCAGGAGGCCCACGAGTGCATGGCGGTGGCCATGAATATGCTGGGCGGAAAGTCTAACTCCGGCGAGGGCGGCGAGCGCCCCGAGCGGCTGAAATCCGACCGCTGTTCCGCCATCAAGCAGGTGGCCTCCGGGCGGTTCGGGGTCACCAGCGAGTATCTGGTGAGCGCGAAAGAAATTCAAATCAAGATGGCCCAGGGGGCCAAGCCCGGCGAGGGCGGGCACCTGCCCGGAAAGAAGGTATACCCCTGGATTGCCAGGACCCGGTACTCCACCCCCGGCGTATCCCTGATCTCCCCGCCGCCCCATCACGATATTTACTCCATCGAGGATTTGGCCCAGCTCATCTACGACCTGAAAAATGCCAACCGTCAGGCCCGTATTTCCGTCAAGCTGGTCAGCGAGGCGGGCGTGGGCACCGTGGCGGCGGGCGTGGCAAAGGCGGGCGCCCAGGTGGTGCTGATTTCCGGCTGGGACGGCGGCACCGGAGCCGCCCCCCGCACCTCCATCCACAACGCGGGCCTGCCCTGGGAACTGGGGCTGGCGGAGACCCATCAAACGCTGATTCAAAACGACCTGCGTTCCCGGGTGGTGCTGGAGACCGACGGCAAGCTGATGACGGGCCGGGACGTGGCTATCGCCTGTATGCTGGGGGCGGAGGAGTTCGGCTTTGCCACCGCGCCGCTGGTCACCATGGGCTGCGTCATGATGCGGGTGTGCAATCTGGATACCTGTCCTGTGGGCGTGGCAACCCAGAATCCTGAGCTGCGCAAGCGTTTCCAGGGCAAGCCGGAATATGTGGTGAACTTCATGCGCTTCATCGCCCAGGAGCTGCGGGAACACATGGCAAAGCTGGGTGTGCGCACCGTGGAGGAGCTGGTGGGCCGCGCCGACCTGCTGAAAATGCGGGACCACGCCGTCAACGACCGGGCCGCCACCGTGGACCTGTCCGCGATCCTGGGCAATCCCTACGTGGGCGAGGGGTACAAGACTCACTTCGATCCCGCCGATGTGTACGATTTTGAGCTTGAAAAGACGGTGGACCAGTCGGTTCTGCTGGCGAAAATGGGCGGCGCGCTGAAAAAGGGCCAGAAGAAACAACTTTCCCTGGAGGTGACCTCCACCGACCGGGCTGTGGGGACGATTTTCGGCTCCGACGTAACCCGCCTTCACGGGGGAGAGCTGGAGGAGGACACCTTTACCGTCCATTGCTCCGGCGGCGGGGGACAGTCCTTCGGCGCGTTCATCCCCAAGGGCCTGACCCTGGAGCTGGAGGGCGACTCCAACGACTACTTCGGCAAGGGCCTGTCCGGAGGCAAGCTGGTGGTATACCCGCCCAAATCCGCAAACTATAAAGCGGATGAGAACATCATCGTGGGCAACGTGGCCCTGTACGGCGCCACCTCCGGTAAAGCGTTTATCGCGGGCGTGGCGGGAGAGCGCTTCTGCGTGCGCAACTCCGGCGCTTACGCCGTCGTGGAGGGCGTGGGCGACCACGGCTGTGAATATATGACCGGGGGCCGGGTGGTGGTCCTGGGTGAGACGGGTAAAAATTTTGCCGCGGGCATGAGCGGCGGCATCGCCTACGTGTGGGACCCCCGCCGGGACCTGTACCTGCGGGTCAACAAGGAACTGGTGTCCATCGAGCCGGTGGCGGAGAAGCACGACCTGGAGGAGCTGCGCTCCCTCATCACCCAACACGTGGAGGCCACAGGTTCGGAGAAGGGTAAAGCCATCCTGGCGGATTTTGAGCACAGCGCCGCCAGCTTTAAGAAGATTTTGCCCCGGGACTATGACCGTATTTTGAAAGCCATCGCCCAGTTCGAGGAGCGGGGCATGACCCATGACGAGGCGGAGATCGAGGCGTTCTATGCCGTGACGGGAGGTGCGAGATAATGGGAAAGCCCACTGGATTTTTAGAGTACAGCCGCCAAGGCAACCCCGGCCAGCCGCCCTTGGAGCGGATCAAGCACTGGAACGAGTTCCACCCCATGCTCCCCGAGGAGGAGCGCCGGAAGCAGGGCGCCCGGTGCATGGAGTGCGGCGTGCCCTTCTGTCAGTCCGGGGTGCAGCTGGCGGGGATGTTCACCGGGTGCCCCCTCCACAACCTGGTGCCGGAGTGGAACGACCTGGTGTATACCGGCAACCTGGGCCACGCCCTGAGCCGTCTGCTCAAGACCAACAGCTTCCCGGAGTTTACCGGACGGGTGTGCCCCGCGCTGTGCGAGGCGGCGTGCACCTGCGGCCTCAACGGCGACCCGGTGACGGTGAAGGAGAACGAGCTTGCCATCATCGAAGCGGGCTTTGCCTCCGGGGCCATGGAGCCTCAGCCTCCCAAAGTGCGCACTGGAAAGCGTGTGGCGGTGGTGGGGTCCGGCCCTGCGGGTCTGGCCGCCGCCCAGCAGCTCAACCGCCGGGGCCACACCGTCACCGTGTTCGAGCGGGAGGACCGGGTGGGGGGCCTGCTGATGTACGGCATCCCCAACATGAAGCTGCAAAAGGAGGTCGTGGCCCGCCGGACCGGTTTGATGGCGGCGGAGGGCGTGGAGTTCCGCGTTTCCTGTGACGTGGGCCGGGACGTGTCCGCCCAGGCGCTTTTGAACGAGTACGACGCAATTATCCTGTGCTGCGGCGCGAAAAAGCCCCGGGGCCTGCCCGTGGCGGAGGGCGTGAACGGCGCGTATTACGCCGTGGATTTCCTCACCTCCACCACGAAATCTCTGCTGGACAGCGGCCTTGCCAAAGGGACCTATATCGACGCTGAGGGCAAGGACGTGGTCATCGTAGGCGGCGGCGACACGGGCAATGACTGTGTGGGCGCCTCCATCCGCCACGGCTGTAAGTCTGTCATTCAACTGGAGATGATGCCCAAGGCCCCTGACGGCCGCGCCGCCGACAACCCTTGGCCCCAGTGGCCTAAGGTTTGCAAAACAGACTATGGCCAGGAGGAGGCCGCCGCCGTGTTCGGCGCAGACCCCCGCCGCTACCAGACCACGGTGAAGGAGTGCCGCACCGATGAAGCTGGAGCGCTGTTCTCCATCGTTACCGTGAAACTGGAGCCAAAAGAGGAGAACGGCCGCCGCATTATGGCCGAGGTCCCCGGCACTGAAGAGGAGCTGCCCTGCCAGTTGCTGCTGGTCGCGGCGGGCTTCCTGGGCCCGGAGGACTACGCCGCCGACGCCTTTGGCGTGGACCGGGACGGGCGCTCCAACGTGGCCACCGCTCCCGGAACCTATGCCACAGGCATAGATAAGGTATTCGCCGCCGGAGATATGCGCCGGGGCCAGTCCCTGGTGGTGTGGGGCATCGCCGAGGGCCGGGCTGCGGCCAAGGAAGTGGACGAGTATTTAATGGGGTATACAAACCTAACTTAAAAAACTCCCACCAGCTTTGCTGGTGGGAGTTTTTTTCACTTCACAAAATTGTTATTCCACGATGATAGCCCGGCTTCCCATGGCGGAAAAGGTGCTCCAGAACAGGTCTTTGCCCACCTGGGTGAAGCCGGTGATGGGGTCGGCAATCAGGTAATCCCCATCCTCTATACCGGCCAGTACCACGCAGTGCAGGTTGCTGTAGGGATGATATTCCGTCCCATCCTCCAGTGTCCATGAAAATTCGCTGTACTGAGGCGTGGCATAGTCCAGCGTTACCCAAACCGCCAGCGGGACGCCCTCCTGGGCATAGAGGTCCAGCTCCGTTCTGCTCAGCCCGGTGACGGGCCGGGCCTGAGAGGCATTTTTGTGGTCCTTTAGCCAGTTGTTTGCCGCCTGGATTACCGGACCCTCAAAGCAATACCAGCCGCCTTTCAAGTCGGTGGCGTCTCCCGCATACCACTTTTCCGGACTGGGGCCGTATCGCCGTTCCCCGTCATAGGAAAAGTCTGCCTTGGGCAGATAGTCCCGATACAGCGTCAGCTTGTCCGCCGGACAGCCCGCGCTGGTCAGCAGCATGGCCAGACTGGTGACCTCGCAGCCGTTGGGAAGTTCAGGGTTTTGATAAATGATCTCCACAGCGCGATACTGAGCGGAGGCGCGGCCTCCGCCCAGTCCCTGCCATATGGCAGGGACGATGAGCACTGCCGTCAGGAGCACCGCCATCGTGAACAGCCCGCCGCGCCGCGCCCGCCGCCGAGACCTGGGCCGCTGAGGAAGTGCCATCGCATACTTATTTGACATGAAAAACGTCCCCTCTCGCTGGAATCAGGTGATAACCCATTTTCCGTCAAAAGGGGACGCGAAGTCACCATGGAGCTGTATCGAAACTGTAAATTTTGCGGGGCAGTCACTAAGAGCTGAGCCCAAAGCCGCTGTAGCGCTCCAGCTGCACGTCGTAGTACACCCCGCAGGTCCAGGAGCCGGACCAGCTGAACAGCACCACCACCTGCCGGGGGGTGGAGATGAGCTGAATGTCCACATTGAACCCCAGGGCCAGCAGCTCCTCCAGAGAGAGAGCGGAGAGGTTCTGCTCCGGCTCGATGGAGACCTGGGCCTCCGCGATTTGACTGTTTTCGTCAACAGATATTTCCGCGCTGCCGTACTGTGAGCGCAAGATATTGACCAGCACCTCCAGCCAATTGAGAAAAATAACCATATTCATATCGGCGAACCGCCCGCCAAAGTCCTGGATGAGCCGCATCAGGCCGTTTTCATAGTCTCTGTCTGAGCCGCGCATATACCGCAGCAGCCCCGCCAGGTCTTTCCGCACCTTGTCCAGCGCCGCCTGCCGCTGCTGCTCGGTGAGCTCCGCCTGCGTCCGGGGCCGCACCAGCCAGCTGACGGACAGCGGATTCATGTCGCAAAGCGCATAGTCCAGGGATACGGGGACGCTGCCATTTGTGAGCGTGGCGGGAAAGTTCTTGAGAAAAATCAGCTCGGTGCCCTTCCGCTCAGGGGTGTCCGCACCATTCCACAGCTGGCTTTTGACCAGTTCGTCCGCATTGTATTCCACCCCAAGCGCGTCAAAGGCGGCGACGGCAAACAGCATATCCCCGGTCGGCAAGGTCTTGGCTTTCAGCACTTCGTCTGGAATGAGTGTGAGAGTCTGCATTTCATACAGGGACCAGGGGTAGAACAGCGCCTCGTCTGCCGTCTGCCCCAGCACAGAGGGGATGGAGATCACCCCGGCGTTCACCACTTCCCCGGCCCTGGGAGCGGCCACCGCCCGGGCGGCAAAACCCGCCGCCAGCGCCCCCGCCAGCAGAATGGCCAAAGCGGACAGAACAAATTTAAGGTTCCGCAAGGTGCTTCCCTCCCCTCTGGTCCGCGCTCAAGGGAAAGCGCAGAGTGACCAGCGTGCCCTCCCCCAAGCGGCTGTCAATGTCCATGGTCCCGCCGTGGACAGACACGATTTCCCGGCACAGGGCCAGCCCAAGCCCCACGCCGCCTGCCTTGCGGCTCCGGCTCTTGTCCACCATGTAGAAGGGCTGGCAGACCTTATCCAGCTCCTCCCTTGGAATGCCCCGACCGTAGTCCCGGACCAAAATTTCCGCCTGACCATCCACCTCCCGGGCGGCCAGCGCCATCTGTCCGCCCCGTTCGCTGGCCTTGCGCCCGTTGTCCAGCAGGTTGTAGAGCAGAGACTTGAACAGCTCCCGGTCCATGTCCAGGGCGAGGTCAAAGCAGTCACAGGTCAGGGTCAGTCCGCTCTGCGCCATCACAGGCCCCAGACTGACCGCCACCGCCTCCGCCACCTCCTTGAGAGAGGCGGGGGCAAGGTCCAGGCTGGCGCTGCCCAAAGTGATAAGCTCCAGCAGCTTCCCCGACAGGGACCGCAGCCGCTTGGCCTCCTCGGAGATGACCCGGGCGTACTCCACCCGCTGGGCGTCGGGCACCTCCTTTTGCAGGTGGAGCAGGTCGGCGAAGCCCAGGATGCTGGTAAGCGGCGTTTTCATCTCGTGGGCCAGGTTGCCGATAAAGATTTTTCGGTCCTCCGCCACCCGCTCCAGCTGTTCCACCCGCTCCTGGACGGCGGCGGCCATGCGGTTCATGTCCCGGGCCAGGTCGGCCAGCTCATCCCGGCCCCGGACGGCAACCTGCTCGTCGTAGTGCCCGTCCGACACCCGTCGGGCGCTCTCGTCCAGCGCCGCCAGGGGCCGGAGCAGGAACCAAACCAGCGCCAGCAGCAGCCCCGCCCCCGTTAGGCTCATGCCCAGGCACAGGGCCACGGCGTTCACCGCCTCCCGATCCAATCTCTGCTGGAGGCTGCCCACCGAGTAGGCGGCATACAGGCGGTAGGAACGGGACTCCAGTGTCACCGGCATGGAGCACAGGAGGAACCATTCCCCCTCCCGTCCGCCGGGGCACAGCTGGTATACAGTGGCGCCGGGTTCCCCAGCTGGCGGTGAGGGGAGCTGGTGAAACAGCTCGTCCCGCATGGAGAAAAAGGGGGCGCCTTCCTCCTCGTCCAGCAGGGCCAGCCCGGTGAGATAGCCGTCCATGGCTTGCTGGTCCAGCACCTGCCGGGCGGCAAGCTCCGCCTCCTCCCGGCTGAGCTGGATCGCGCCCTGCTGGAGGCGTCGGCTGACCACGCCCGCCCGGAGCAGTCCGGCCAGATACTGCTGCTGGGTCACCGCCCGCTGGCCCTCCCGCTCCCACAGCGCGTCCCGGCTGGAGCGCAGCAGCAGGGTGGAGGCCAGGGTGGTAGACAGCACCATCAGGGCCAGTGTGGACAGGAAAATTTTTTGCCAAAGCCTCATGTCAACTTTTCCAGCCGGTAGCCCACCCGGGGCAGGGTGACCAGGTGGCCGGTCAGCCCCAGTTTCTGGCGAAGGCGCTGGACATGTATATCCACTGTGCGGCTCTCCCCGGCGTACTCATAGCCCCAGACCATGGACAGCAGCTTTTCCCGGCTGAGGGCCAGGTTCTGGTTCTGCAAAAACACCCGCAGCAGCTCAAATTCCTTGGGGGCCAGCGCCACGGGTTCTCCCCGGAGGGTGACGGTGTGGCTGTCCAGCTCCTGGCGGATGCCGCCGTATTCCAGCACGTTCTCTCCCCGGCCCCGGCGGCGGAGCACCACCTCGATGCGGGCCAGCAGTTCCAGCGGCTCGAAGGGCTTGGAGATGTAGTCCTCCGCCCCCAGGCGCAGGCCCCGGACCTTGTCCTCCACCTGCTGCATGGCGGACAGGAAGATGACCGGGATCTGTTGGGAGTCCAGCTGGGCCATGATGGAGAAGCCGTCCAGGCCGGGAAGCATCACGTCCAGCAGGATCAAGCCAAATTCGTTTTGCGTGATGGCGTCCACCACCTGAGAGCCGTCGGCGCACCATTGACTGGTGTGTCCGCCCAGGGTGAGGGTGGCATCGAGCATACGGGCAATGTTTTCCTCGTCCTCTACGATCAAAATATGGGCCATAGAGCACTCCTCCACTTGTGTTGAAGCTGTCACAATTATAGCATCAGAGCGTTTCTGTGTCAGCAAGAAGTTGTTTCAAACTTGTAAATGACGGAACTGGAATATTGTGGGACACGCCCTCATAGGATGGGGTAACGAGTGAGGCAGGTGAACGGTATGGACAAAAGAAAGCCGTGGGAGCAGGCGGCGTCAGTGCTGCCCAGGCCGGTGCGGGACGGTCTGCAAACGCTGGAAGCGGACAAGCTGGACGCTTTGGAGGAGTTCCGCCTCCGCCGGGGGTTCCCCATGACGGTCCTTTTGCCGGAGGGAGAGACGGAGATCAACAGCCCGCCCATCGGAGAGGATGAGCTTCGCCAGGTACTTGAGAACGCCACCCAGTCCTCCGCCCACACGGCGCTGGACAAGGTGTGCCAGGGGTTTGTGGCGCTCAAAGGAGGACACCGGGTGGGGCTGTGCGGCACGGTGGTGAAAAAGGACGGACGCATCGTTACGCTCCGAGAGCTGTCGTCTCTATCCATTCGGGTTGCGAAGCCTGTCACAGGGCTGGCGGAGCCGCTTTTACCAGGACTGATGGAGGATGGGCAGTTTTTGAGTACATTGATCTTGGCTCCGCCGGGGGCAGGGAAGACCACTCTTTTGCGGGAGCTGGTACGCTCCTTATCCGACGGGGAGGCAGGACTGCCCCTCCGCGTGTCGGTGGCCGACGAGCGGGGGGAGATCGCCGCCCTTTGGCGGGGAACCCCTCAATTGTACGTGGGCCGTCATACGGATGTGCTGGACGGCTGCGCTAAGGCGGAGGGACTGTCCATCCTTATCCGGGGGATGAATCCGCAGGTGGCGGCGGTGGACGAAGTCACCCAGCTCGAGGATGCTCGAGCTGTTATCGAGGCAGCAGGGTGCGGCGTGTCTCTCATCGCCACCGCCCACGGCGTCGGAGTGGACGATCTGGACCGCCGTCCCGCCTACCGGGAGCTGTTAGCAGCGAGGGTGTTCCGGCGCTTGGTGGTGCTGGAGTTCCGGGGCGCGGTCCGGTCCGCCCGTGTGGAGGTCTTGCCGTGATGCGTTTGTTTGGGGCCCTTTTGGTCATTGCTGGATGCGGGGCTCTGGGCTTGGCAGGCGTGGCCCGCCTGGACGGCCGGGTCCGTGATCTGGGTGAGTTGGCGGCGGGGCTGGATGTACTCCAGCGGGAGCTTGGGTGGCGGCTGGCTCCGTTACCCCAGGCGCTGGCGGCGGCGGCGAAGGCTGCGCATGGTCCGGCGGCGCAATTTTTTGCCCAAAGCGCCCAGAGAGTGGAGCAGTCAGATGGACAGGCATTCCAACAGGTGTGGCGGGATAGCCTGTCAGCTGCCCCCCTTCGCCTGACGGAGGAGGATCAGGCCCTGCTGGACCGCCTGGGCCTGGTGCTGGGCCGGTATGACGGTGACAGCCAGCGCGTAGCCCTGGAGGATGCGGCGGCAAGTTTACGCAGCCTGCAAGGGGAGGCGTCGGACGACCGCCGGAGGCTGGGCCGGGTGTACGGCGTGCTGGGGATGACGGCGGGATTATTCCTTGCGATTTTACTGATTTGATTACATAGGAGGACGGACGATGGATGTGGACCTGATTTTCAAAATTGCGGCCATCGGGATTCTGGTGTCGGTGCTCAACCAGGTACTAACCCGGTCGGGCCGGGACGAGATGGCCACCATGACCACCCTGGTGGCGCTGGTGGTGGTGCTGATGATCGTGGTGCAGCAGATCAACGACCTGTTCAACCTGGTCAAGGACCTGTTCGGGCTGTGAGCGGCATTGTCAAGATCGCGGCGGCGGCGGTGACGGCGGCGCTGTGCGCCGTGGTGGTGCGCAAGCAGTCGCCGGAAATTGCCTTTGCCCTAGGGGTAGGGGCGTGCGCCCTGGTCGTGCTGTATTGCTCCGGGGCGCTGACCGCGGTGATGAATCTGGCGGACAAGCTGGCCCAGACTGGGGGCTTGTCCGCCCAAGTGGTGGAGCCGGTGATGAAGACAACGGGTATCGCCATTGTTACCCGATTGGCGGCGGATTTCTGCAAAGATGCCCAGGAGGGCGGGCTTGCCTCAGCGGTGGAACTGTCCGGCACAGCCCTTGCACTGGCGGCGGCGCTCCCGCTGATGTCGGCGGTGCTGGATGTGCTCATCCAGCTGTTGTGAGGAGTGCGCTATGGATAAAAGATGGGGGGCTTTTTTAGCCCTGACGCTCATATCCATTTTATTTCTTCCCGTCAGAGCTCTGACAGGGGAGGAAGTGCTTCAGCGGCAGGAGAAGCTGATTGAAGTGGACGAGCTCCAGCAGGCGGCGGAGGAAAACGGTGGAGAAGCGGAATACGGCGCCAGTCTGGACGAGGGCCTGGAAAACCTGGTGGACACAGGTACGAGAGAGCTGGGCGGCGTGGTCCGCCGCGCGGCCCGGTCTGGCGCGCTCCTGCTGGTCATTCTGCTGTTCTGCGCTCTGGCGGAGTCGGCGGGAGAGCTGGGCAAAAGCAGTGTGAAGGCAGCGTCCCTGGCTGGGACGCTGGCGGTGACGGCGGTGGCGGTGGCGGATGTAAACTCCCTCCTGGGTATGGGAACGGGAGCCATCGAGAAAATGAGCTCCTTTGCCAATGTCCTCCTGCCTGCCGTGACGGTGGCGTCGGCGGCCACGGGCGCGGTCACGGGCGCGGCGGCCCGGCAGATGGCGGCGGCGCTGTTTTCCAACCTGCTCATCGACCTTATCAGCGGCCTGCTGGTGCCGTTGTTGTACGGCTATATCGCCGCCTGTGTGGCCCAGGCGGCGCTGGGAAGGGAGGAACTGAAACGCATGGCAGACCTGCTCAAATGGACTGTGACCACTGTGCTGACCATCGTCACCACCGCCTTTGTGGCTTACCTCACCGCCAGCGGCGTGGTGGCCGGGACGGCGGATGCGGTAGCGGTAAAGGCGGCAAAATTCGCCATCTCCGGGGCGGTGCCGGTGGTGGGAGGAATCCTGTCCGATGCGGCGGAAACGGTGCTGGCTTCGGCGGGGGTCCTCCGGGGGACGGTGGGGGTATTCGGTATGGTGACCATCCTGGGCATCTGTCTGTTGCCTCTGCTGAGATTGGCGGTGCACTACCTGACCTATAAGCTGGTGGCGGCTCTGGCCTGCGCCCTGGGCAATGGTCCGGCCTGTACCTTGGTGGACCGCCTCAGCTCCGCTTTTGGCTTGGTGCTGGGGATGACGGGGGCCTGCTGCCTCCTCCTGCTCATCGCCCTGGTGTCCTGCGTGTCGGTGAGCGCCGTATGATGGGGCTGGTGCGGCAGTGGCTGCTGGGGGTGACGGCGGCGGCGCTGGTGCTGGCGCTGGCGGAAACTCTGGCTCCGGAAGGGAGCGCAAAAAAGGTGTGCAGGCTGGCAGGGGGCCTGGCCCTCCTGCTGGCGGCGGTGGGGCCGGTGGTGCGCGTGCTGGACGGTTCCGCTCTGACCCAGGCTGTCGAGGGCTGGCGAAACAAAACCAAGGGTTATGAACTGGAGCTGGAAGAGCGGAGCGACCAGTTTTATTTGAGTATCATAGAGGAGGAAACCGCCGCATATGTTATGGACAAGGCGAGAGAGCTTGGCTTTGAATGTGCGGCGGAGGTGACCTACAGATATGATGAGGACGGCGTGCCCTGCCCCTGGGAGGTCACCGCCCAAGGTGCATGGACACAGGAGCAGCGCGCTCAGCTGGAGTGGCTGCTGGAGGAGGAGTTGGGCATACCCGCCCAGCGTCAGTATTACGAGGAGATACAGTCATGAAGTCCCAATGGAAATTGCCAAAAACGGAACAAATTTGGAAGCTGCTGGACAAGTACAAATATGTATTGCTCATCCTGATCGTGGGGCTGGTGCTACTGCTATGGCCTGCGGAAGGAGAGGAGCAGTTAAGAGGGACCCTGCCGGACAGCGCTGCCCAGGATTTCGACCTGGCCGCATTGGAAGAAAAACTTTCGCAGACCCTGTCCCAGGTGGAGGGGGCCGGAAAGGTGACGGTGACCCTCACCGTAAAAAGCGGCATGGAACAGGTGCCCTTGACCGACCGCTCCACCTCCGTCACCGAGCGGGGGAACAGCGTGGAGGAGAAAACGGTGGTTATCAACACCGGCTCGGGTCAGGAGGCGGTGGTCCGTGTCCAGCGTGGTCCGACGTTCCAGGGCGCGGTGGTGGTAAGCCAGGGAGGAGACCAGGCGGAGGTGCGCTTATTGCTGACCCAGGCAGTAGCGGCGCTGACGGGCCTGGGAGCGGACCGGATCACGATATGCAAGGGAAGCGCTGAACCGTCGTAAGCAGCGGGCTAAGATCGGAGCGGAGCAGATTGGCCGGAAGCCGCTGAAGGCGGCGCAGGACGATTTGCGGAGTCGGAGAGCTTAGAGCCGCATTGCCAACAGGTGAAGCGTGACAACACAGGGGATGAGGCCCCCAACATTGAAAATTAGGAGGACGGAACAATGAGTGTGTGGAAAAGGAATGCGGTTGTGGTGGCCATCGTGCTGTTTGTCGGCGCGGCGGTGTACTTAAACTGGTCCTATGGCCGGGAGACCACGGCGGGAGCGGACAGCCAGGGTGGCGGCAAGCTGCTGGGCCAGGCAGCGTTGGTCAACGGCAAGGATGACAAGCAGACCGGAGACGGAAAGACGGCGGGGGATGCCCAGTCCAGCGCCCAGCCCTCTGCCGATCCCAGCGCTTCCCCCAGCGCAGCAGGGGAGAGCACCGGCTATTTTGCCTCTGCCCGGCTGAACCGCCAGCAGGCCCGGGACAGCGCCCTTCAACTTCTCCAGCAGGCGGCGGCTGACGCCGGGGCCCAGCAGGACATCATTGACGAGGCCAACGCCTCCATCCAGGCGATGGCGGACCTGACCATGTCCGAGGCTCAGGTGGAAAACCTGGTCACCGCCAAGGGCTACGGCGACTGCGTATGCTTCATCAACGATAACAGCGCCAGCGTGGTGGTGTCATCCACGGAGAATGGCCTGAGTGAAAACGACGTGACCAAGATCATGGAGATCGTTAAGGAGGAGACCGGCCTTTCCGCCGATAAGATCAAGGTCATCGAAACCGAACCCTGAACCAGAGAAAATAAAGATTGTAATTTGATGGACAGGGTGGTATAATAGCCTCAGCATTGGTAAAGGAGCGTGAGGCGACATGGCCGAAGGCAGGGAATATATCTCCCACGAGAGCGAGCTGGGCAGCGTCAGTATTTCCGAGGAGGTTTTAACCATCATTGCCGCGGCGGCGGCTGTGGATGTGGAGGGCGTCAGCTCTCTGGGGTCCGGCCTGAGCAGCGAGGGCGCCGCCACCGCCAACCGCAAGGCCCTGACCAAGGGTGTGCGTCTGGAGGTGGAGGACGAGCGGGTGACCGTGGATTTGCCCATCCTGGTGCGTTACGGCTACGTGGTTACTGAGGTGGCTAAGGCGGTGCAGGAGGCGGTGTTCAGCGCCGTGGAGAACACCAGCGGGCTGGAGGTCTCCCAGGTCAACGTCACCGTGGTGGGAGTCAGCTTCCAGAAGTAAATGGGCAGTTTGATCAGAGCCGGGGGTAAAGCTCCCGGCTCTTTTTCCTGTTATTCTCCTCTTTTTGATGGAAAAAGGGGTTTCTTTTTTTTCAGTATTCGTGTATAATAAGGTGAATATGCAAAATGGGTTATTATGACCCCCCTAAGAGAGTGCCGGCGGCGGACCCGCCGGGAGAGGAGGAGTTTCCATGAACAGAAGCACCGCCCGGGAGATCGCCGTCCACTTCGCCTTTGAGCTGGCCTTTTCCGACGAACGGGCCCAGCAGCTTTTGGAACGGGAGCTGACCGAGGAGTCCTTTGCCCAACGTGCCAAGGTCGAGCCAATGTACGTCGAATTCCCTGGCAACGGGGAATTGGACTACATCACCAAGCTGGTGCTGGGCGTTGGCGGCCACGGGGCTGAGCTGGACGGCTACATCGAGAAGTACGCCAAGGGCTGGCGGTTCTCCCGCATTGACCGGGTGGCCTCCGCCATCATGCGGGTGACTATGTATGAAATTCTGTATATGCCGGACATCCCCAATAAGGTGTCCATCAACGAGGCAGTAGAGATCGCCAAGAAGTACCTAGACGACGACGTGGTCAAGTTCGTCAACGGCATTTTGGGCTCTTTCGTGCGCTCGGAGCTGCCAGAGCAGGAGTGAAGGGCATGGGTGAACAGTGTCTGGGCTTTGACACCAGCAATTATACCACCTCCGCCGCCGTGTTCGGCAATGGAACGGCGGAAAATCGGGGCAAGCTGCTCACCGTGCCCGAGGGGGCGCTGGGGCTGCGCCAGAGCGACGCGCTGTTTCAGCACGTAAAGCGGCTGCACCTGATGGTGGAACAGCTCCGAGCCGATGGAGCCATCGATCAAATTGCCGCCGTGGGCGCCTCCACACAGCCTAGGGAGGTGGAGGGGTCCTATATGCCCTGCTTCCTGGTGGGCGAGGGGGAGGGGCGTACCCTGGCGGCGGCGCTGGGAGTGCCCTTCTATCCCTGTTCCCACCAGCAGGGGCACGTGGCCGCCGCGGCCTGGTCCGCTGGCCGGGAGGATTTGATGGATAAGCCCCATCTGGCCTGGCACCTGTCCGGCGGCACCACAGAGCTTTTGCGGGTGGAACCAGAGGGCCACACCGTCCGGGCGGAGGTCATCGGCGGTACCAGTGACATCGCCGCGGGTCAGTTGGTGGACCGGGCCGGGGTGCTGCTGGGTCTGTCCTTTCCGGCGGGGAAGGCGCTGGACGCGCTGTATCCCGAGGCGGACGATATCAGTTTTTTCCGGGTGAAGCTGAACGACCTGAACTTCTCCCTTTCCGGTATGGAGAACAAGGTGAAGGGGCTGGCGGAGCGGGGGGAAAAGCCTGCCAACATCGCCCGGTTTACCATCGACACCATTATGAATGTGCTTCTGCGGGCTACGCAGGAGGCACAGAAGCGCTGGCCGGGGCTTCCGGTGCTGTGTTCCGGGGGGGTGTCTTCCAACCGGCAAATCCGAGACGGGATGGAGCGCATCTGTGGCGCAGTATTTGCCCAACCCCAGTATGCCACCGACAACGCCCTTGGTGTGGCCATCCTCACCCATCGGGCGCTGGAACGGGGGGTGCAGGGGTGAATATCGAAAATTTTCCTGTCTATACTGTATCTCAGGTCAATGGTTATGTGAAGTCATTAATGGATGAGGACCCTATGCTCACCAGCCTATTGGTGCGGGGAGAGATTTCCAACTATAAGTGCTATCCGTCGGGGCACCATTACTTTTCGTTGAAGGACGAGCAGAGCTCCCTGCGGTGCGTCATGTTTCGGGGGGACGCAGTCCGGCTGAGATTCCGCCCCGCCAACGGAATGCGGGCCGTAGCCTTTGGCCGTGTATCCGTATTTCCGAGGGACGGGCAGTATCAGCTCTACTGCACCGAGTTGCTCCAGGACGGCCGGGGGGCGCTGGACGAGGCGTTCGAGCGCCTGCGCCGCCGCCTGGAGGCGGAGGGACTGTTTTCTCAGGAAAATAAGCAGCCCTTACCCAAATATCCGAAAAAAATTGCCCTGGTGACCTCCCCGGCAGGGGCGGCAGTACGGGATATGCTGCGCATTTTAGGGGCCCGGTGGCCGCTGGCGGAGGTGCTGGTGGTCCCTGTCCGGGTCCAGGGCCAGGAGGCGGCAGGGGAGATAGCTACCGCTGTCCACCGAGTCAATAACCGGTCGGATATCGACCTTATCATTACGGGGCGGGGCGGCGGCTCCAAGGAGGACCTTTGGGCCTTCAACGAGGAGGTCGTGGCCCGGGCCATCTACCTGTCCAACATCCCGGTAATCTCCGCCGTGGGCCACGAGCCGGACGTGACCATCGCCGACTATGTGGCGGACGTGCGGGCGGCCACGCCCTCTAACGGAGCGGAGCTGGCCGTCCCGGACCAGGTGGAAGAGCAGGCGCGGCTGGCCCAGCTGTCCGGGCGGCTGGGCAGGGCGCTGCAAGCCCGTCTGGGCGGAGCCAGACGGGAGCTGGATCGGTTGAAAAATAGCCGCGTGCTGACAAGCGTCAAGGCCCCTATTCAGGACAGGCGGCTGCTGTTGGACGATTTGCGGCGACGTATGAGCCTAGCGCTGAGAAACGAGATAGAGCAGGGGCGGCAGGCGCTGAACGCCCAAAAGGGACGGCTCCCACTGGCGTTGAAGGCGAGGCTATCCAAGGAGCGGGGCCAGCTGGGCCGCCTGGCGGCTGGTCTGGACGCTCTGAGCCCGTTAAAGGTGCTGGGACGAGGCTATGCCATCGTCCGGGCAGGGGAGAATGTGGTGTCGTCTATTACCCAGACCCAGCCGGGGGACCGGTTGGAGGTACTGGTATCCGACGGCGCCTTGTACTGTGAGGTCGAGGAGAAGGAGGATCGGACATGGCAGTGAAAAAACAGTCCTTTGAGGAGTCTATGGAGCGGCTTTCGTCTATTGTGGCCCAGCTGGAAAAGGGCGAGTGCGGTTTGGACCAGTCGCTGAAGCTGTTTGAGGAGGGGGCCAAGCTGGCGGGGCAGTGTGAAGAACTGCTGGACAAGGCGGAGCAGAAGGTAAACCTTCTACTGGCCAACGACCAGGAGGTTCCCTTCCAGGGGGAGGACGCCGATGGACTTTGACAGAGAGTACCGGGAGGCTTTAGCCCTGGTGGAAGAGGAATTGCAGGGCTGCTTTCTGGACCATATGGACGGTCCCCACCGGGAGCTGCTGGAGGCCATGCGGTACAGCCTTTTGGCCGGGGGCAAGCGGGTGCGGCCCATTCTGGCGCTGAAATTCTGTGAGGCGCTGTGCGGAGAGATGGAGCCTGCCCTTGACTACGCCTGCGGCATCGAGATGTTGCATACCTATTCCCTCATCCACGATGACCTGCCCTGCATGGATGACGACGGCCTGCGCCGGGGAAAGCCCACCTGCCACGTAAAGTACGGCGAATGGCTGGCCCTGCTGGCGGGGGACGCCCTCCAGTCCGCTGCTTTTGAGCGTTTGGCCGCGTCGAGACGGACCACTCCGGTAGCCAATGGCAAAGCCTGCGCAGTTTTGGCCCGCGCGGCGGGCCAAAACGGGATGTGTGCCGGGCAGTACCTGGATATCAAGTGGGAGGGCAGGGAGCCGCCGGATGGATACGGCTTGTCCCAGATTGACGGGTGGAAAACCGGGGCTTTGCTGGAGGCGGCCTGCCTGCTGGGGCTGACGGCTTCCCCGGTGGAGCCCTCTCCCCGTCAGTGGGAAGCGGCGGAGCGTTATGCTAGCCATTTGGGGATAGCGTTCCAGATCCGGGACGATATGCTGGACGTGGAGTCCACCGAGGAGGAACTGGGCAAGCCCATCGGCTCCGATGCGGAGAACGGAAAGAATACCTATGCGGCCGAGTATGGCCTGGACGGATGCCGGGAGCTGGTGGAGCAGCTGACGGAACAGGCGAAGCGGAGCGTCCGGGAGGCCTTTGAGCGTCCGGAATTCCTGTGCGGACTGGCCGACTGGCTGGCGGAACGCAAACACTGAGACGGGACGGCGCAAAGGCGCGCGGGCCCGTTTGAAACTACTGAGGAGAGATGTGTGATGTGTCCGGTTTTATTGATCGCCATATGCGCCTGGGCCACGGCTCAGGTGTTAAAGCTGTTGATTTCCGTTGCCGTCTATCGGAAATTCGACATCACCTATCTCACCACCGGAGGCGGTATGCCAAGCTCTCATTCGGCGCTGGTGTGCGCCACAGCGGTTTCCTGCGGCGTATGCTCCGGCTTTGATTCTCCGATGTTCGCGGTTTCAGCGGTGCTGGCTTTTATCGTCATGTATGACGCCGCCCATGTCCGCCGGGAGACAGGTGAGCAGGCCAAGGTGCTCAACTATATCATGCGCAACTGGGAGGAGCTCCGGCCAGAGGAATTTGAGGCGGAGCTGAAGGAGCTTATCGGCCACACCCCCCTTCAGGTGGCGGTGGGGGCTGTGTTGGGCATCGGAGTTGGGCTGTTGGGCAGCTTCATTGCATACGGATTCTGAGCCGTACCAGATAAATAGGAAGGAAGTGCGGCCATGGGCCCGGAGCAGCTGAATACCCTCACCGACCTCCAGGCAAAGTTGCTGTGTGACCAGCTGCGGGAGCAGATCATCGACAGTGTATCCAGGACCGGGGGGCATCTGGCCTCCAGCCTGGGTGTGGTGGAGGCTACGGTGGCCGTCCACCGGGTGTTTGACTTGGAGAGTGACCGGCTGGTGTTCGACGTAGGCCATCAGTGCTATGCTCACAAAATTTTGACCCAGCGGGGCGGACAGATGGACACCCTGCGCAAGCTGGGCGGTTTATCTGGCTTTCCCAAGCCCCGGGAGCACCGGGCGGACGCTTTTATTGCTGGACACGCCTCCAATGCGGTGTCGGTAGCTCTGGGCATGGCCCGGGCCCGGACCATAAGCGGGGAGGGTTACAGCGTCCTTGCCATGCTGGGCGACGGAGCCATGACAGGCGGGCTGGCCTATGAGGGCCTGTCCGACGCGGGACAGAGTGGAGAGCAGCTGATCGTCATTCTCAATGACAATGGGATGTCCATCACCAAAAACGTGGGTGGCGTGGCCCGCCACCTGGCCCAACAGCGGTTGAAGCCACAGTATCTGCAATTCAAGAAGGTGTATCGCAGGGTCACTAGCATGACCGCCATGGGTCGCGGACTGTATCGCCTTACCCACAGAACCAAGCAGGCGGTGAAGGACGCAGTGCTCCATTGCAGTATGTTTGAGGATATGGGGTTTACATATCTTGGCCCGGTGGACGGCCATGATGTGAATTACCTCACCCGGCTGCTGCGGTATGCGAAAGAACTGAATTGTCCCGTTTTGCTCCACATCAAGACTATTAAGGGGCGGGGGTATGTCCCTGCGGAAAAGGAGCCGGACCGCTTCCACGGCGTGGGGCCATTCGATAAGGAGACTGGTGAACCCTTGAATCACGGTGGCGAGAGCTTTTCCTCTGTGTTTGGGGACACCTTGCGCCAACTGGCACGGGAACGGAACGATATCGCCGCCATCACCGCCGCTATGCCGGACGGTACGGGATTGGTGGAGTTTGCTCAGGAGTATCCCAACCGCTTTTTTGACGTGGGCATTGCTGAGGGCCACGCCGTGGCTATGGCCGCGGGGATGGCAAAGCAGCGCGTCGTTCCGGTGGCGGCGATTTACTCTACCTTCCTGCAAAGGGCTTATGATATGCTGATCCATGACGTGGCCATCCAGGGGCTGCACGTGGTGCTGTGTGTGGACCGGGCGGGATTGTCTGGCGAAGACGGTGAGACGCACCACGGTGTATTTGATGTAAATTATCTCAGCTCGGTGCCTGGGATGAAAATTTATTGCCCTGCCAGCTTTGAAGAGCTGCGGGCCATGCTCCGCTACGCCGTAGAAAAGGCGCGCGGTCCAGTGGCGGTGCGCTATCCCAAGGGCGGGGAGGGAGAGTTCAAGGCCCTGTGCGGCGTCGAGGGAGCCAGTGTAATTCGTCCCGGCGCCGATGTAACGATTGCCGCCTATGGAACGATGGTAAATGAGGCCCTGGCAGCGGCGAAGCTGTTGGAGGAAAAAGGAGTGTCTGTCCAGTTGGTAAAGCTGAACAGCGTTGCTCCTCTGGATATAGATACGGTGGCCTCCTGTGTTCAAAAGACCGGGCGTCTGGTGGTGGCGGAGGAGTGCGTGGACGCAGGCTGTGTGGGCCGGCGCATCGCCGCTGAGTTCAGCATACGGAACGCAACCGGCGTCAAGTTAGCTCTGGTGAACCTAGGGAACCGCTTCGTCCAGCACGGTACCGTGGCAGAGCTGCGCCAGCTGTGCGGCATCGACGGCGCGTCCATTGCCCACCGGGTAGAGGAGGTGCTGGGCCGTGGCTAAAAAGCGTGTAGACCTGCTCCTGGTGGAGCGGGGGCTGGCAGAGACCCGCCAGAAGGCTCAGGCTGTCGTCATGGCGGGGCAGGTGTACTCTGGAGAGCGGCGCTGTGACAAGGCAGGGCTGACCCTGGAGGAGGACGCGCCTTTGGAGGTCCGGGGGGGTCTGCGCTATGTCAGCCGGGGCGGGCTGAAGCTGGAAAAGGCCATGCAGTGCTTTCCCATCACCCTGACGGATAAGATTGCCGCCGATATTGGGGCATCCACTGGCGGTTTTACCGACTGTATGCTGCAAAACGGCGCAAAAAAGGTGTATGCTGTGGATGTGGGCTACGGTCAGCTGGCTTGGTCCATCCGTAACGACCCGCGGGTGGTATGTCTGGAGCGCACCAACGCCCGGTATTTGACCACGCAGCAGATTTCCGAGCCGCTGGACTTCGTATCCATTGACGTGTCCTTCATCTCGTTGGGGCTGATCCTGCCGGCGCTGCGGCCGCTGATGGCTGCGGAGGGTCAGATCGCCGCTCTGGTGAAGCCCCAGTTCGAGGCGGGAAAGGACAAGGTGGGCAAAAAGGGCGTGGTCCGGGACCCGGCAGTGCATGTAGAGGTTTTGGAGCACTTTTTGATTCATGCCCAAAAGGCGGATTTTTCTGTTTGTGGCCTGAACTTTTCCCCCATCCGAGGGCCGGAGGGAAATATTGAATACCTGGGCTATTTGAAAATCGGCGCAGGGGAGGAACTCTCCGCCGATTTGAAGGAGCTGGTGGAACGCTCCCACCAGGCATTGAAAGGGTGAGGGGAGCATGAAAGTTGTATTAAGTCCCAACCCCTACCGGGACCGGGGGCTGCGGGCAGCTCAGACCGCCCAACGCATCCTGGAGAATGCCGGGGCCCAGACCGCCATCTGCTTACCCTTTGAGGTGGACCAGGGCAGCAGGCTGGACTTGCCCGTCGGAGTGGTCCTGAGTCAGCTGGAGGAGGAGATGTCGGACGCCAATGTGCTGGTGTGTTTCGGTGGGGACGGTACCATTCTCCACGCCGCCCACGAGGCCAACGCCCGGAACATCCCCATCCTGGGGGTGAACCTGGGCAGCATCGGCTTTATGGCCGAGCTGGAGCATGGGGAGCTGTCTCTGCTGGCCCGGCTGGCCGGTGGGAAATTCGGCATCGAACGACGGATGATGTTGGACGTGTCCGTCCGCCGGGAGGGCCGACGGGTGTTTGACCAGCAGGCCCTGAACGACGCGGTACTCACCAAGGGTGCGGTGGCCCGGGTCCTCGATCTGGAGGTGACTGGCGACCGGGTGACCATTTCCTCCTTCTCCGGGGACGGATTGGTGGTATCCACGCCTACCGGTTCCACCGCCTACTCCATGGCGGCAGGGGGGCCCATTGTGGAGCCCACAGCAACTAATATTATTATAGCGCCTATCTGTGCCCACTCCCTCCATGCCAAGCCCTTTGTGCTGGACGCGGCCAGGTCGGTTGGGGTGAGGTTAGCGCCGGGGAGCAAAAAAACCGCCTATCTATCTGTTGATGGAGGCCGGGCTTTCCGGGTGCAGCCGGGGGACTGGGTGGAGTGCCGCAGGTCCCGGCAGACCACACAAATGGTGAAGCTCACTGGGCGGAGCTTTTACGAGCGCATTAATCAGAAACTTGGAAAGGCGTGAAGACAGTTGAAGGCCAAGCGTCAGGCGGAGATTCTGCGGATTATCAACGAGCACGATATTGAGACCCAGGAGCAGATGCTGGACCAGCTGCGCCAGTGCGGCATCCGGGCCACTCAGGCCACCATTTCCCGGGACATCAAGGAGTTGAACCTGGTGAAGCAGCCGGGGGAGGGGGGCAGCTACCACTATGTGGTGTCCGCCGTCCGTCCGCCCAGGCGGGCTGTGGCGGGGCGGCTCCAGAATATTTTCAAGGAGGGGGTCACCTCCTGCGACGTGGCCCAGAACATTGCGGTGGTCAAAACCATGCCCGGCCTGGCCCCCGCCGCCGGGGCCGCCTTGGACGGCATGGAGCTGGAGGGTTTGGTGGGCTCCCTGGCGGGGGACGACACCGTCATCCTCATCATGCGCACCAACCAGGTGGCGGAGGGGCTGTGCCGGGAGATCGAATCCATGCTGGAGGGGTGAGGGAACGTGCTCAGCTTACTGCACATCGAGAACATTGCGGTGATCTCCGAAGCGGACATCACCTTTGATAAAGGGTTCAATGTCCTCACTGGCGAGACCGGCGCGGGCAAATCCATCGTTATCGACTCCATCGGAGCCATCATGGGGGAGCGCACCAGCCGGGATCTGATCCGCACGGGCGCCAAGTCCGCCCGTGTGTCAGCGCTGTTCCGGGATCTGCCCAAGCTGGTTTGGTTCGAGGGGCAGGGTGTCGGCCCCGACGAGAACGGGGAGCTGCTCATTGAGCGCGCCATCCAGGGGGATGGCAAGAATATCTGCCGGGTGAACGGTCGGCCTGTGCTGGTTACACAGCTGCGGGAGCTTGGCCAGCAGCTGGTGAATGTCCACGGGCAGCACGACGGTCAGCAGCTTTTGGACGAGGAGTGCCACCTGGGCTATCTGGACAGCTTTGGCAGGACGGAAAAGGAGCTGGAGGCGTTCTGTCTGGCCTATGCCGAGGTTCGGGACCTGCGCCGGGAGCGGGACCAGCTCCAGATGGATGACGGCGAGAAGGCCCGGCGGATGGATACATTGACCTATCAGATTGAGGAACTGGAGCGGGCCGAGCTACGGGAGGGTGAGGACGAAGAGCTCTCCCAGCGGCGGGAAGTGCTGCGCAATGCCGAACGGCTCACCGATGCAGTGGATGGGGCATGGCAGGCCCTTACCGGCGGGGAGGATAGCGAGGGGGCCGTATCCCTCATTATGGAGGCGGGAAATCGCCTGACCCAGGGGGGGCGGTATAGCGCTGACCTTAAGGAGCTGGCGGATAAGGCGGAGCAGCTGCGCTGCGACGCGGACGACCTGGCGGAGCTGGTCCGGGATCTGCGGGGGACGCTGGACTTCTACCCCGGAGAGCTGGATGAGATCGAGGAGCGGTTGGATTTGCTGTACCGCTTGAAGAAAAAATACGGCGGCACCGTTCAGGAGATGCTGGCCTATCTGGACAAGTGCCACCAGGAGATGGACGCGATCCAGTTTTCCGAAGACCGTATGGCAAAACTGGACAAGTTACTAGAGAAGGCGCTGGAAAAGGCGGTGAAGCTGGGGGAAAAGCTGTCTGCCCAGCGGCACAAGGCGGCGGAAGAGCTGGCCAAGCGCATCCAGTCTGAGCTGAAGCAGCTGGATATGCCCAAGGTGCAGTTCCAGGTGGAGTTTGCCCCCAAGGATGCCCCCGACGGCATGGACAACACCGGAATGGATACGGTGCGCTTCCTCATGTCCGCCAACGTGGGCGAGGCGCTGAAGCCCATCAACAAAATTGCCTCCGGCGGCGAGCTGTCCCGCATCATGCTGGCGCTGAAAAATGTGCTGGCAGAGACGGAGCAGGTGAGCACCCTCATCTTTGACGAGGTGGACACCGGCGTGTCCGGTCGGGCGGCGGTGAAGGTGGCGCAAAAGCTGTTCCAGGTGTCCAAAGGGCGGCAGGTGCTGTGTGTGACCCATTTGCCCCAGATTGCCGCCATGGGTGAGGTCCACTTCTCCGTGGAGAAGGGAGAAGCCGAGGGCCGCACCTTCACCAAGGTAGAGCGCTTGGAGCGTCCCCAGCGCCGGGAGGAGCTGGCCCGGCTCAGCGGCGGCCAGACCACGGCGGTTATGCTGGAGGGAGCCGAGGAGCTGTTGTCTACGGCGGAACAATATAAAGCGGGAGCGAAGGCAAAGTAATGATAAAGGCGGTATTTTTTGATATTGATGGGACACTGGTGTCCTTTCGGCAAAAATTTTTGTCGGATCAGTTAATGGCCGACCTGTCCGCTTTGCGGGGGCGGGGGGTCAAGGCGTTCATCTGTTCAGGCCGGGCATTACAGGACCTGGAGAATACCGGGATGCTCCGAGGCGCGGAGTTTGACGGCTATGTGACCATCAATGGCCAGTTCTGCTGTGGCAGGGATGGCATCCCTTATCGGGACCGGCCCATTGATTTGGAGGATATGCGGGGGGCCTATCAGGTGTTGCTGAACCATCCGGAGATCCCGGTTCTGCTGGAGGGCAATGGGGAGAGCTGGCTCACCCAGATCAATGATCGGGTGCGGGAGATTTACGAATTTCTACATACAGAGCTTTACCCGTTGTGCCCCCTGGAGCGGATGCTGGAGGGAAAGGTGTACCAGTTCGTTCCATTCGCCACACCGGGGGAAGAGGGGCTGTTTTTAGACGTCATGCCGGGCTGCATCCACACCCGCTGGCACCCGAAGGGCATGGACATCATGCCCCGGGACGGAGGAAAGGGCGTAGGCGTGCGAATGACCATGGAGCGGTACGGCTTTGCCAGGGAAGAGATCATGGCCTTTGGCGATGGTGAGAACGACATGAGCATGATGGCGGAGGTCGGGCTTAGCGTGGCCATGGGCAACGGCGAGGAGCAGGTGAAGGCGATGGCTGACTATGTCACGGACACTGTGGAGAACGGCGGCGTTTCCAAGGCCCTGCGGCATTTTGGTCTGCTGCCCGGCTAAAAAGGGTTTGACAACACCGGCTTCTTGTGATATCATTCGTTCAATGCGTAGATGAGGACCAGTAACCATCGGTTTCCTGTCCAGAGAGCCCCCGCTTGGTGAAAGGGGGAGAGGAGCCTTGGCGAATACCCCTCGGAGCAGCCGCCTGAACGGGAGCTTCCCCAGTAGGGCTGGACGGGTGCGCCCGGTACAGCGCCGGGGTCCTGCTGGGGACTCCTTGAGGTTGCTTTCGTGAGGGAGCGGCAAAACAGAGGTGGTACCGCGAATTTTCGCCCTCTGTCCCTAGGGACAGAGGGCTTTCTGTTCCGAAAATACAAAAAGGAGAGATCTTTATGACACTTTACGACGAATTGACGGCCCGTGGGCTGATTGCCCAAGTGACAAGCGAGGAGGAGGTCCGCAACCTCATCAACAATGGCAAGGCCACTTTCTATATCGGCTTCGATTGTACGGCGGACAGCCTGACGGCGGGGCACTTTGTGGCTCTGACGCTGATGAAGCGCCTCCAGGCGGCGGGCAATAAGCCTATCGCCCTGATCGGCGGCGGCACCACCATGATTGGTGACCCTTCCGGCCGCACCGATATGCGCAAGATGCTCACCAAGGAGGACATCGACCACAACGCCGAGTGCTTCAAGCGGCAGATGGAGAAGTTCATCGATTTCGGCGAGGGCAAGGCTATGATGGTGAACAACGCCGACTGGCTGCTGAAGCTGAACTATGTGGAGCTGCTGCGGGAGGTGGGCGCCTGTTTCTCCGTGAACAATATGCTTCGGGCGGACTGCTATAAGCAGCGCATGGAAAAGGGGCTCAGCTTCCTGGAGTTTAACTATATGATTATGCAGTCCTACGACTTTTACCATATGTTCCAGACCATTGGCTGCAATATGCAGTGCGGCGGCAACGATCAGTGGTCCAATATGCTGGGCGGTACGGAGCTGATCCGCCGCAAGCTGGGCAAGGATTCCCACTGCATGACCATCACCCTGCTCACTGACTCCCAGGGCAACAAGATGGGCAAGACGGCGGGGAACGCCGTGTGGCTGGACCCCAACAAGACCAGTCCCTACGACTTCTACCAGTACTGGCGCAACGTGGGCGACGCGGACGTAATGAAGTGTATCCGCCTGCTGACTTTCCTGCCCCTGGAGCGGATCGACGAGATGGACCGCTGGAAGGACGCTCAGCTGAACCAGGCCAAGGAGATCTTGGCTTGGGAGCTGACCAGCATGGTCCACGGCAAGGAGGAGGCGGACAAGGCCCAAGCCGCTGCTCGTGCGCTGTTTTCCGGCGGTGGGGATGCCGGCGATATGCCGTCCACTGAGCTGAGCGGCGCTGATTTTGCCGATGGCTCCATCGGAGCCTTGACGCTGTTGGTGAAGTGCGGGTTGGCTGCGTCCAACGGCGAGGCCCGACGGCTGATCCAGCAAGGCGGCGTGGCCCTGGGCGACGAGAAGATGAGCGACCCTGCGGCGAAGTTCCACAAGGACAGGTTTGCCGGGGAGGGCGTCATCATTAAGAAGGGCAAAAAGGTCTTTCACCGAGTTATTTTGGCGTAAAAAGTAAGGGGCAGGACCACTTTCGCGGTCCTGCCCTTTTTACTTTTTGTCAGATGTTTTACTTTGAATATATTCCGCTTTTACCCGGTCAATGGTCTTGCCGCCGATGCCAAAGTTCAGGTCTGGCAGTTCTTTGATGGTGACGGAGAAAAATTCCTGAGGAACGTGCATGACCTCAGAGGCGGTTTCCGTCAGGCGTTGAATTAGCTCGACCTTTTGTTCATCCGATAGTGCGCCGCTTTCTACTGAAATATAGGGCATTTTCTACCTCTCCTTTCAGGATACTGGTGCCTTTTCATAGCGATTCAGCCCCCACCAGCGGGGAATTAGCTCCCCCAGGGTAACGGTTTCCCGCTTCTCGTAGTCCACCATGATCTCCATATCCTTGTTTTGGAGATTCAGCTGCATGAAAAACTCTCGGCAGGCCCCGCAGGGCATCCCGCTACCTCCGCCGCTGGGCGGCTGGTCCCGGAAGGCGATCAGCCGCTTCACCACAGTCTGCCCGCTGTTTACGTACATGTTGAGGGCCGCGACCCGTTCCGCGCATAGGTCCAGCACGCCGGAGCAGCTCTCAAAACAGAAACCGGTGAAGATTTCGCCGGTTTCGCTCTCCAGAGCGCAGACAACGTGGTGGGCATACATAAATGGGGAGACATCCTCCGGGTGGTACTGCTCTTTTGCTTTCAAATAGAGCTGCCTCCAGATATCCATAGCTACTTCCCTTTCTCGGCGTCGATAAGGTGGGACATATCATACAGCCCCGGTGTGTCCACCCTGGCCAGGAACTTTGCTGCCTTCACCGCGCCCACGGCGAAGACCTCCCGGCTGGCGGCGTGGTGGCTGATCTCGATGACCTCGTCCCGTCCGGCGAACACCACCGTGTGGTCTCCCACAATGGTGCCGCCCCGCAGGGAGGAGACGCCGATCTCCCGCTTGTCCCGGGGCTTGCGGACGCTGTGGCGGTCGTAGACGTACTCGGTCTCGTGGGGCAGGGCAGAGGCGGCGGCGTCCGCCAGCATCAGGGCGGTGCCGCTGGGGGCATCCAGCTTGCGGCGGTGGTGGCGCTCCTCGATTTCCACATCAAAGTCCTCCCCCAGCAGGGAGGCGGCGCGGCGGATCAGGTCCATCAACACGTTGATGCCCAGGGACATATTGGCAGAGCGGAACACGGGAATAGATTTTGCCGCCGCGTCAATCTGAGCCAACTGTTCCTCCGAGTAGCCGGTGGTGGCCAGCACGATGGGCAGTCGATGCGCTATGCAGAAATCCAGTAAGGGGCCTAGGGCGGCGGGGTGGGAAAAGTCGATCACCGCATCCGCCTCCACGGTGCAGGCGGCGGGGGTGGAGAATACCGGGAAGCCGTCCATGGGCTGGGCCAACAGGTCGATGCCCGCCGTAATCTCCACGTCCGGGTCGCTATTGCAGATATCCGCCACCACCCGGCCCATGTGGCCGCAGCAGCCGGAAATGATTATCTTTCGCATGGCAAGCTCCTTACAGCAGACCGGCGCGCTTCATGGTCTGGCGCAGGACCTCCAGATTTTTCTCGGAGATGTCGCACAACGGCAGGCGCAGGGGACCGGCCTCCATGCCCAGCAGGTTCATAGCGGCCTTGATGGGGATGGGGTTGACCTCGGTGAACAGCGCGTCGATCAAGTCCATGTACTGGATTTGAAGCTTGGATGCGGCCTCGAAGTCATTGTCCAGGCACATCCGGGTCATCTTCACCATCACCTCAGGCACGATGTTGGAGGCGACGGAGATGACGCCCTTGGCCCCCAGGGCCATCATGGGCACCACCTGGTCGTCGTTGCCCGACCAGATGTAAAAGTCGTCCCCGCACAGAAAGCGGGTGTGGGCCAGCAGGGAGAAGTTGCCGCTGGCCTCCTTGACGCCGTTGATCTTGGGGTTCTGACTGAGCGCCTGGTAGGTCTCGGCGGTGAAGGATACACCGGTGCGGCTGGGTACGTTGTAGAGGATGATGGGCAGCTCCACCCGGTCGGCGATGTACTCATAGTGCTTGATGAGGCCGGTTTGGGTGGCCTTGTTGTAGTAGGGCGTGACGTGGAGCAGGGCGTCCGCGCCGGAGTCCTGGGCGTGCTGGGACAGGTAGACGGCGGCGGAGGTGTCGTTGGAGCCCGCCCCCGCGATGACCTTCACCCGGTGGTTGACCCGCTTCACGCAGAAATCCACGGCGGCGATGTGCTCCCGGATGGACATGGTGGCGGACTCGCCGGTGGTGCCGCACACGCACACCGCGTCTACCCCGGCCTCGATTTGGGCGTCGATGAGCTTGCCGAAGGCGTCGTAATTGATGATGTTGTTCTGGTCGAAGGGGGTGACCAGGGCGGGGCAGGAGCCGGTAAAGACGGGAGTTCTCATAATGTCAGCATCCTTTCTAATGATGGTCGATATACCCCTCGGCACACAACAGCTCGGCCAGCTCCACGCCGCCGCCCGCCGCGCCCCGCAGGGTGTTGTGAGACAGGGAGACGAACTTGTAATCATATTGGGTATCCGGGCGCAGGCGGCCGATGGACACCGCCATGCCGCCCTCCAGGTCCCGGTCCAGCTTGGCCTGGGGGCGGTCGGGCTCCTCGAAGTAGTTCAGGAACTGCTTGGGCGCGGTGGGCAGGTCCAGCTCTTGGGCGCGGCCCTTGAAATTCTTCCACGCCTCCTTCATCTGCTCCATGGTGGGCTTGTTTTTAAAGGTGACGAAAGCGGCGGCGGTGTGGCCGTTGGACACGGGCACCCGCAGGCACTGGGCGGTGATGGAGGTGCCCTCGGCGTTGACGATGACGCCGTTCTCCACACGGCCCCAGACCTTCAGCGGCTCCTGTTCGCTCTTTTCCTCCTCGCCGCCGATGTAGGGGATCAGGTTATCCACCATCTCGGGCCAGGTCTGGAAGGTCTTGCCCGCGCCGGAAATGGCCTGGTAGGTACAAACCAGCACCTTTTCCACGCCGAATTGGCGCAGGGGGGACAAAGCGGGGACATAGCTCTGGATGGAGCAGTTGGACTTGACGGCGATAAAACCCCGTTTGGTACCCAAACGCTGGCGCTGGGCGGAGATGACCTCGATGTGCTCCGGATTCACCTCGGGGATGACCATAGGCACATCGGGGGTCCAGCGATGGGCGGAGTTGTTGGAGACCACCGGGCACTCGTGGCGGGCGTACTCCTCCTCCAGCGCCTTGATCTCGTCCTTTTTCATGTCTACGGCGGAGAACACAAAATCCACCTGCGCGGCGATCTTGTCCACGTCATCCTGGGCGCTGAGGAGCACCAGGTCGCGGGCCTCCGCGGGGATGGGGGTGTCCATAGCCCAGCGCCCGCCTACGGCGTCCTCATACCGCTTGCCTGCGGAGCGGGGGCTGGCGGCCACCACCGTGAGCTGGAACCAGGGGTGGTTTTCCAGCAGGGTGACGAAGCGCTGGCCCACCATGCCGGTGGCGCCGATGACGCCGACCTTATACTTTTCCATAATTTTTTACCTCCTGTGTGCCGCCTTGGTTCAAGCAATTTGGGGCTTGCGGCCTTGGGCTGAATACGCTATAATGAATTGTCGAAAGAGGTCCGAAAAGCGGGCCTCGACCATCATACAATGGTACATACCAAATATAACATCAACACGCTAAAGTGTCAATTTTGCGTTGCCGCCCGAAGTGGAGAAATGGAGAACCAAATGAAGCGAAAATTCGTGCAAATTGCAGCGTTGTGCCTCTCCGCGGCCCTTTTACTGGCCGCAGGAGGGGGCGTGGCCTCCGCCGCCCCGGCCAATTCCAGCCGTATCATCCGGGTGGGCCTCCACTATGGCACCGGGGCCATGGAGGGGTTGAACCTCCTGAACAAGACGGGGTCCGGGTTCCGGTTCGGGTATTACGACAGCTCCAACCAGTTCGTAGAGCTGGGGTCTACCAATGAGACGGCCATCTCCGTGGTGGAGACGATGAACGTGTATTACGGTGTCGCTGACAACTACACCTGCTATCACACAGGGATCACATCCAATGTTGTGGTGGGGGAGTACCATCTCCAGCTGCCGGGAAGCTACCGCACCTTTGGGGAGGCCCAGGCGGCGGTTTCCGGCTACTCCGGCGGTTTTGTGGCCTGCATTGGCGGGGTGTATTATGCCCGGGTGGGCAATTACGTCACCAGTGACCAGGCCCGGGCGGCGCTGGCGTCCCTGGGGACCGGCGCGGAGCTAAAGTGGACCTCAGAATACGGTGTCAATGTGGTGGCCACCGGCACCAACAATATCCTGTTCCAGTATGATGACAACGGCGGTGGAACCGGCCTGGGGGTGGAGCCAATCCAGGTGGGGAGTGAGAAGTGCACCACCTGGAGCAAGGGCAACCACTATCCCGGCGGCTTCCGCTTCGAGCGCATCAAGGGAGGCAGGCTGACGGTGGTGAACATCGTGGAGTTCGAGGACTACATCGAGGGCGTGGTTGGCGCCGAGATGAGCAACAGCTGGCCTGTAGAGGCGCTGAAAGCCCAGGCGGTGGCGGCGCGCAGCTACGCTGTTTCTCTAGGCTCCAAGCACTCGGCCCACCACTTTGATATCTGCGATGATGTGCACTGCCAGGCCTATGACGGCCACAGCGGAGCAGGGAGCAACACCCATGCCGCGGTCACCCAGACCACTGGGCTGGGGTGCGTCTATAATGGAAAGCCGGCCCAGAGCTTTTACTACTCCAGCAACGGCGGGGCCAGCGAGAGCGTGTCCAACGTGTGGAACAGCAATCAATCCCTCTATCCCTATCTGGTGGGTAAGGCGGACCCCTATGAGGCCAATGTCACCAACCTAAAAAACGGGTGGGAACGGACTTTTACCAGCACTCAGATCATCTCCAAGCTGTTGTCCGGGAACAATGTTTCCGCGCCCATTGTGGCGGCGGAGGTGACGGCCTATACAGACGCGGGCAACGCCAGACTGATCACCTTCACTGACAGCGCCGGGAAAAAGTTCCCTGTGAGCAGTTCCAGGATCTATATGAATCTGGGCCTGCCCTCCTTCCGCTTCGGTTTTGCGGGGAGCGGCGGGGCCAGCCAGCCCGCGCCCACCACGCCCTCTACGTCCGGCAGCGTGTCCATCAATGGGAGTACCACAGTGAACGGCACCGCGGGGCTGTTCGCCATCGACGGAAATGGGAATATCTCCGCCGTGGGGGGTGGGGCATACGTCATCACCAGCAGCGGCACCACCCAGCTGGGCCAGGTCGGAGGGCAAGCTCCCAGCGCCTCGGTGAATTGGAGCAGCTCCATGACGGCGGTAAACGGGTCCATCACCTTCGTGGGCAAGGGCTGGGGCCACAACATCGGCCTGAGTCAGTGGGGTGCATACGCCATGGCCAATCAGGGCCATACTTATCTGGAAATCCTTCAATTCTACTATACTGGCATTACGGTGGGATATGTGTGAAAACCTCAGATTTTTATTTTAACCTGCCCCAGGAGCTGATCGCCCAAACGCCCCTGGAGCGGCGGGACGCCTCCCGCCTGCTGGCGCTGGACAAGACTACGGGCAGGACCCGGCATATGCACTTTTACGATCTGCCCTCCCTCCTGCGCCCTGGCGACTGCCTGGTGCTCAATGACAGCCGGGTGCTTCCGGCCCGGCTGATCGGCCGGAGGGCAGGGGGCGGCGCCTGCGAGGTGCTTTTACTGATTGATCGGGGGGAAAAGGTGTGGGAATGCCTGGTGCGCCCCGGCAAGAAGCTGCGCCCCGGCGCCAAGGTCACCTTTGGAGACAACGAGCTGACCGCCGAGGTGGTGGGCGAGGCGGAGGGCGGTAACCGCCTGGTCCGCTTTGACTACGAGGGCATTTTCCTGGAGACCTTGGAGCGGTTGGGTAAGATGCCCCTGCCTCCCTACATTAAGGCGGAGCTGGAGGATGGTGAGCGCTATCAGACGGTGTATTCCAAGGTGGCAGGCTCCGCCGCCGCACCCACGGCGGGGCTGCACTTTACCCCGGAACTGCTGGAAAAGATCCAGGCCATGGGGGTGAAGGTGTGCTATGTGACCCTCCATGTGGGCCTAGGGACCTTTCGCCCGGTGAAGGCGGAAAACCTGGACGAGCACGAGATGCACTCGGAATACTGCGTCATCCCCCAGGAGACGGCGGATGCCATCAATGGGACGAAACGGACGGGAGGCCGGGTCATTTGCGTGGGCACCACCTCCTGCCGTACCATCGAGAGCTGGGCTCAGGAGGACGGCACATTGAATGCGTCGGCAGGGTGGACTAACATCTTTATCTACCCTGGCTACCGATTTAAGGTGTTGGATGCCCTTATTACCAACTTCCATCTGCCAGAGTCCACCTTGATTATGCTGGTATCTGCCTTGGCGGGACGGGAACACGTCCTGGCCGCTTATGCGGAAGCGGTGCAGGAAAAATACAGATTTTTTTCTTTTGGCGATGCGATGTTCGTGGGAAGCATGACTGATAAACCGGAAAATAAGAAGCCGGAAGCCCTTGAATAGAGGGGCTTCCGGCCTTTTTTATGTCTCCGGCTGCTTGTAGATAAATCGGTGCTCGATGCTGTTTTGAAGGTGATGGACCGAATTTTGCCGTCTAAGATACAAAAGTTTTGGTAGATTGTAAAATGAAGTTGGACACTAAGAGCCTATCCTAAAATAAAAGCATCTGTGGTAAAATACCCAGGGTGATATGCGCGCCCGGAAAGAGGATCCTTCCTGTATCAAAAGGTGGCGGGAGGGGGAATATCCAGTCATCGCCCAGCGGGCGATGGCGGAAAATGCCGTGATTTACTGGGGAGACGAAACCGGGATCGACAACTGCTCGAACTGTGAGCGCGGGTTTGCACCCAAAGGGCAGCCTCCGATTCTGCCGGTGGAGACGAAAAGAGAGCGGCTGAATATGCTTTCCGAGGGAGACATTCGCTTCATGCTGTACAAGGATTCCATGAACCAGCAGCGCCTGATCCAATTTATGGACCGGCTGATTCGAACTTCCAACCGAAAAGTTTTGCTGATTTTGGACAACTTAAAGGTGTACCATGGGAAGAAGGCCGCAGCCTGGCTGGACAGGCATCGGGATAAAATCGAGCTGTTCTTTCTGCCGCTCTATGCCCCCGAGAGCAATCCAGACGAATATCTCAATCGCGCGCTGAAACGCTCGGTCCATTCTGGCGACTTACCTCGGACCAAATGCGATATCCGCCATAAAACAGCTTCCTTCATGTAAACCTTACAGCATTCTCCTGATAAGGGTTTCGCTTTCTTTCAACATAACCAGATTTTCTATATTCTTATTCTGGAGTAATATCATTGAGGTGATAATATGAACTCAATTTGGCTGGAAACGGCACACCTGCCCCGGTTTGAGCCACTGGCTGGAAACCTGAATACAAATGTGCTGGTCATCGGTGGCGGGATAGCGGGTCTGCTGTGTGCATATCAGCTTACGCAAGCTGGAGTGGACTGCGTCCTTGTGGAGGCCAACCGGATCTGCGGCGGAACCACGCAGGGTACTACGGCCAAAATTACTGCCCAGCATGGTCTGGTCTACCACAAGCTCATTCAGAAATTCGGGGTGAAACAGGCCCGTCTTTATTTGGAGGCTAATCTAGCAGCATTGGAACAGTATCGTACTGTGTGCCGGACCATAGACTGTGATTTTGTGGATGAGGACGCCTTTGCCTACAGTATAGGCAACCGAAGTAAGCTGGAGCAGGAGTTATCCGCTTTGGCCCGTCTGGGCTTTGGCGCAGAGCTTGTGACGGATTTACCGCTACCGTTTTCTGTGGCGGGGGCAGTACGATTCCCCCGACAGGCCCGGTTTCACCCTCTGAAGTTTGCCGCTGGCATCGCCAAGGACCTTCGGATCTTTGAAAACACCAAGGTATTGGAACTGGCGCCGGGGAAAGCGGTTACAAACCGGGGAACTATTAGGGCGAAAAAAACGATCATTGCCACTCATTTCCCCTTTCTCAACAAACACGGAGGGTATTTTCTCAAGCTCTATCAACACCGCTCCTATATGCTGGCCTTAAAAAATGCCCCAACACTGAATGGGATGTATGTGGATGAGGACAGTAAAGGGCTGTCCTTCCGCAGCGCTGGCGAGTTCCTTCTGCTGGGCGGTGGGGCACACCGCACGGGCAAACCCGGGGAGGGATGGCAGAAGCTGAAGTGTTTTGCCCAGCGCTATTTTCCAGAAGCTCAAGAGGCCGCCCGCTGGGCAGCGCAAGACTGCATGACTTTGGATGGTGTGCCCTATGTAGGTCAATACGGAAGAAGCACGCCGGATCTCTATGTGGCAACTGGCTTCAACAAGTGGGGGATGACCTCCGCCATGGCCGCCGCCACACTGCTGGCAAATCTGGTGCGAGGGAAGGAAAGCCCCTATGCGCCATTGCTGTTTCCCAACCGTACTGTCCTCCGAGTCCAGCTGGCTATCAATGGCTGGGAGTCTGTTGTGGGCCTGCTGACCCCTACTACGCCGCGCTGCCCTCATATGGGCTGCGCCCTGAAATACAACCCTGCAGAACACTCTTGGGATTGCCCCTGCCACGGCTCTCGTTTCGGGGAGGACGGCACACTGATTGACAATCCCGCCACCGATGACAAACAACAAATCTAACGTTTGAACGATCCTACCCAATTCAAGCAAGTTTGTGAGACTTGAGAATCTGACTTTTCAGCAAGCCCTAAAAAGCGTTCCTCCAATCAAAATGGAGGGACGCTTTTTATAAGGCTTTATGGAGCGCGCCCAAAGTCCTTGTCACATTTCATCATATCGACAGAGTTTGGAGATATGTTTCAGGCAAAATTAACAAAACAGATAGACAGAGGCGCCGGGATATGCTAAAATATCTTTCAGAGGAAAAGAATAAAAATAATTTTTTCGCGCAGAGACAATGATGGAGAGGTGAAAACAGATGGCGCGCCTGGGAGAAAAGGAGCTGTTTTTGCTGGACATGGACGGCACCATCTATCTAGACCGGGATTTGTTCCCCTGGACCATCCCATTTTTGGAAGCGGTGAAGGCCAGAGGAGGCAAATATCGGTTTTTAACCAATAATTCCTCAAAATCGGGACAGGATTATATTGAAAAGCTGGCAGGAATGGGTATTCAAGCGGCACGAGAGGAATTTGTAACCTCGGTGGATGCAGTGATTGCTGATCTGCTGTCTAGGCCGCCCTATCAACTGTGCTATGTGTTTGGGACGGAGAGCTTCAAGGGTCAGATCCGCTCGGCGGGGATCTCCGTGACAGACTGCCGGGAGGAGGATGTTGACTGTCTAGTCATCGGATTTGATACCGAATTGACCTTTCAAAAGCTGGAGGATGCCTGCATTTTGCTAAACAAGGGCGTAGATTTCATCGCTGCCAACCCGGATTGGGTGTGCCCGACCTGGTATGGTTCGGTGCCTGACTGCGGCAGCGTCTGTGAGGTGTTGTTCCGGGCCACAGGCCGCAGGCCCAGGGTAATCGGAAAGCCCCAGCCAGCCATGGCCCGACTGGCCATGGAGCGGGCCGGAGTGCCGCCGGAAAAGACGGTGATGATTGGGGACAGGCTGTATACCGACATTGCCGCCGGCGTCAACGCCGGAATCGACACCGCCTTTGTCCTGTCTGGCGAGGGAACACTGGCAGACCTGGAGACTAGTGAAGTAAAGCCAACCTGGTTATTTGAGAGTATCGCTGTCCTTCACCGTGCATGGGAAGAGGATAGAGACTGAAACAAAGTGCCGCCGAAAACGAGGTACAAAGCTAAGGAAAAGAGAGTGTAACGATGAAAGCATTGAAGCTGAATAACAGGCGCACGATCCTAGTGGGCCTGGCCTTCCTGTCCATCTGCTCTTTCTGGCAGATGTATGACAATCTGGTCCCCCTCATCCTCCGGGAGACCTTCCATCTGGACGAGGCTTACACCGGCGCGATCATGGCGGCGGACAACATCCTGGCGCTGTTTCTGCTGCCCTTCTTTGGGGGACTGTCCGACCGAACTAATACCAAGCTGGGCCGCCGTACGCCGTACATCCTGGCGGGCACCGCCGGTGCGGTAATTTTAATGAACCTGCTGCCCATCCTGGACAACAGCTTTTCCCGGGAGTCCGCCGGATTTAAGCTGATTTCTTTCATCATTGTGCTGGGACTGCTGCTCATCGCCATGGGCACCTATCGCTCTCCTGCGGTGGCCCTCATGCCGGATGTGACCCCCAAGCCCCTGCGCTCCAAGGGCAACGCCATCATCAATCTGATGGGCGCAGTGGGCGGTGTGCTCTATCTGGGCATCAGCGTGATACTTTACCCAGCCTCCAAGACCCGCGACTTAGTCCATGTGAACTATCAGCCACTGTTCATTATTGTGTCCGCTATTATGGTTCTGGCAGTGGTAGTGCTGTTGCTCACCATCCGTGAACCTAAGCTGGTGGCGGAAAACCAGGCGCTGGAGAAAGAACACCCAGAGTGGAACCTCGCCAAGGACGACGGCAGCGGTAGTGAGGTTTTGCCCAGCCCGGTGAAAAAGAGCTTGATCTTTCTGCTGGCTTCCATCGCCCTTTGGTATGCGGGGTATAATGGCGTCACCACCTGGTTTTCTACCTACGTGGCTGAAGTGATGGGGGAGGGTATAGGCGGTACCAACACCTGCCTTATGGTGGCGACCGTGGGCGCTATCGTATCCTATATCCCCATTGGCATAGTAGCTTCCAAATTCGGACGAAAGCGGACCATTCAGGCGGGGGTTATTTTGCTGGCAGCTTGCTTCGTCTCGGGCTTCCTGATGACCCGAAACGCCCATACCATCACCCCGCCCATGTACGTGGCCTTTGCCCTGGTGGGGCTGGCGTGGGCGGCCATCAACGTGAACTCCCTGCCCATGGTAGTGGAAATGTGCAAGGGTTCCGATGTAGGCAAATTTACCGGCTACTATTACACCGCGTCCATGACGGCTCAAGTTATTACGCCGGTGTTGGCGGGCACGCTAATGCGGGATATCAGCTATCAGATTTTGTTCCCCTATGCCGCATTTTTTGTGAGCATGAGCTTTGTCACCATGCTGTTCGTCTGCCACGGTGATAGCAAGGCAGAAGCCAAGACCGGTCTGGATGCCTTTGAGGACATGGACGATTGATGTGAGGTGTGCATGATGAAAACGATCACTAAGGTAGGAATAGGCTGTCTGGGTGCGGTGGGCGTTTGGTGTCTGATGCTCCGGCCCCGGCAGAATTGGCCGGGGTGGGAGCGGTTTGAGGGCGTCCGCTTTGCCCACCGAGGTCTCCATGATCTGGGACAGGGGATACCGGAGAACTCTTTGGTGGCGTTTCAGCGTGCTGTTGACCACGGTTTTGGTGTAGAGCTGGACGTTCACCTGATGGCCGACGGGAATCTGGCGGTAGTCCACGATAGTAGCCTGAAACGGGTGTGCGGTGCGGAGGTGTGCATCGAGGACCTGACCTTTGAGGAGCTTGAGGATTATCCACTGATGGGGACAAAGGAGTATATCCCGCTGTTTCGGGAGGTGCTTGCTCTGTTTGAGGGCAAAACACCTCTGGTCATTGAGCTGAAGGTGGAGCGGGGGAATGCCAACGCCCTGACTGATGCCGTTATGTCCGAGCTGGAGGGCTGGAACGGTACATATTGCATAGAATCCTTCCACCCAGCGGTGCTGCTGCGGCTGAAGGAGCGCTATCCCCATGTTCTCCGGGGACAGCTAAGCCAGAACTTTTTGCGGGACAGTGAGGTGGGGAATTTGTCTCTGCCGGTCCGGTTCATGCTGACCAATCTGCTGACCACTACATTTACCCGTCCGGATTTCATCGCCTACAACTGGAAGGACCGGGGGAACGCCAGCCTTCGGCTGATGAAGGCACTCTATAAGGTCCACGAGGTGGACTGGACTGTCCGGGACCGAGAGACTATGGAGAAGCTGGACCATGCGGAGGCGACCTCTATTTTCGAGGGATTTATACCATGATTTGTATGTTATGCACAAGCAGGCTATGGAAATACTAGGTATTTTTACAGCTTGCACAGGGGAAGGGTTTGATGTATTATTAAATTAATTAAATAAATAATTGCTCATGGACAGGGGTATACCCCTGTCTGCCGCCCAAGGGAGGGCGGCAGAAGATGTTTGACTGTATCACAAAGGACAGAGCCGCCCCGGTTCAAGTCCAGAGAAAAGAAAGGAAGGGTCAGTATGCCGCTGGTTCCAATGAAAGCTATTTTAGACGCCACGGAGAAGCACAACTATGCCCAGGGGGCCTTTAATGTCAACGCGGTCTGTCAGGCCAAGGCAGTGATTAAGGTCCACGAGATGTTTCGCTCCGCAGCCATTTTGCAGGGCGCGGACCTGGCCAACGCCTTCATGGGTGGGCGCACTGATTTCGCCCAGGGCACCCTGGAGGATAAGAAAAAGGGCGCGCTGAACATCGCCAACGCGGTAAAAAAGTATGCTGTGAACAGCCCTGTCCCTGTGGCCCTCCATCTAGACCATGGCAAGAATATGGAGTCCTGCGTGGCCGCCATTGCCGGGGGCTACACCTCCGTGATGATTGATGGCTCGTCTTTGCCCTTTGACGAAAACGTGGAGCTGACTCGAGAAGTTGTCAAGTACGCTCATGAGCGCGGTGTCACTGTTGAGGGTGAATTGGGCGTCCTGGCCGGGGTAGAGGACCATGTGTTTGCCGCCAACTCCACCTACACCAATCCCATGGACGCGGTGAAATTCTTCCGCCAAACCGGGGTGGACGCCCTGGCCATCAGCTATGGCACCAAACATGGCGCCAACAAGGGCAAGGACACCGTCATCCGTAAGGAGATTGCCATTGCCACCAAGGAGTGCATGATGCACGAGGGCATTGAGGGGACTTTGGTGAGCCACGGCTCCTCCACCGTTCCCCAGTATATCGTGAGCGAGATCAATGCCATAGGCGGCGATATTCACGACGCCTATGGTATCAAAAAGGAACAGCTCAAAGAGGTGTCCAAGCTGGGCATCCGAAAGATCAATGTGGACACCGACATCCGTTTGGCCGTCACCCGCAACCTGCGGGAGCTGTTCCGGGATAGTGCTGCCCTGCGGGATAGCGCCTCTATCGGCGGTATCTACAAGCTGCTGCTGGACAATCCCTCCGCTTTTGATCCACGGGTGTTCCTGCCGCCCATCATGGACACTGTGATGTACGGCAACGTACCCGACGAGGACGTGGCCTGTGTGGTGGACTGCATCGAGCGCGGTGTAAAGGAGGTCGTGGGTACGCTGATCGTGGAGTTTGACAGTGTGGGCAAGGCTCCGCTCATTGAGAACGTTAGTTTGGACGAGATGGCGGAGCGCTACCGTAAAAAGGGTATCTGACCATGGGAAAGAATATTCTAGTAGCCCACGGTGGAGGCCCCACCGCCGTCATCAACTGCTCTCTCCAGGGCGTGGTGGAGGCCGCCCGGGCCTCGGGACAGGTGGACAAAATTTACGCTGCCCGGTTCGGTGCGGAGGGCATTTTATCGGGAGACCTCATCGACCTGACGGATGTGCCTGCTGGGACCATTGCCAAGCTGGGCCATACGCCGGCTTCTGCCATCGGCTCCTGCCGGAGGAAACTGGGAGAGGCGGACTATCCCACTGTACTGGAAACGTTGGAAAAGTTCAGTATCGACTGCTTTTTCTACAACGGCGGCAACGACTCCATGGATACCTGCAACAAAGTGAACGAATTGGCAAAAAAAGAGGGCTTGGATGTCCAGGTCATCGGCATTCCTAAGACCATGGACAACGACCTGGACCTGACCGATCACTGCCCTGGCTTTGGCTCTGCCGCCCGGTACGCGGCCCTGAGTTCCGCCGAGTTGGCATTAGACGCCTCCGGTTTGCCCATCCACGTGGTCGTGCTGGAGCTGATGGGCCGCAACGCCGGGTGGGTTACCGCCGCCAGTGCGATGGCAAAGCGGTTGACCGACTGCGAGGTTTTGACCTACCTGCCGGAGATCCTGGTGGATGAGAATAGGATGCTTGCCGACATCGAAAAGAGCTACGCAAAAGGGAGGGGCCTGCTGGTCACTGTCAGCGAGGGCATTTGTGGGCTGGACGGGAAACCGCTGGCGGACACCGGCATCGTGGACGGCTTTGGCCACATGGTTCCTGGTGGGACCGCCCAGCGCATCACCGACCAGATCATCCAGAAGCTGGGCCTGAAATCCCGGGCCGAGAAGCCGGGATTGCTGGGTCGGGCCAGTATCCCCTATGAGTCCTCCACCGACCGGGAGGAGGCGTATGCTGTGGGCCGTTTCGCAGTGGAATCCGCGCTGAATGGAGAGAGCGGCTTCATGGTGGCCATCGACGCGGTGCGCCAGCCGTCCTACTCCAGCAGCCTGTCCCTGGTGCCGCTGGACAAGGTGGCTAATGTGGAGAAGAAATTCCCACTGGATTGGATTGTGGACGGGAACCAGATCGCCGACGCATTTTTTGACTATGCCATGCCGCTGATGGGGGATGCGTTCCTGGAATACGCGTTGCTGAGAAAGTGAGAAAAGGGATATGAAACATATTTATCTAAATTTGAAGCGCTTCGATGTGCCTGTAGAGCTGGGTGGTGTGAACCGTCTAGCCCCGGTAAAGAGCTGGGGTGCGGCAGTGGTGTGCGGCACTCAGGAGGGGTTAAAGCACTACGACCCCGCCAAGGTGGAATTTGTTCAGTATCTTCCAGAAGCCCATTTGCTGGCTGCGGTGTCCGCTCTGAGCGAGGGCAGCCCGGTGAAGCTGGGCAGTCAAGGCGTGTACCGCATGAACACGGCAGTAGGGGGCAACTTTGGCGCCTTCACCACCAACCGCCCCGCCTCCATTATAAAGGCGATGGGCTGTACATCTACCATTATCGGTCACTGTGAGGAGCGCAACGACAAAAAAGGTGTCCTAGCTGAGGCGGGGGTGACGGACATGAGCGCCGTTAACCGTCTGCTGAATCAGGAGATCAAGTGTGCTCAGGATGCGGGACTGACGGTGCTGTACTGCATCGGCGAGACCAGCGAGGAGCAGCCCGAATGGGAAAACGTGTTAGGGGAGCAGCTGGACGTGGGCCTGGACGGCGTAGACAAGAGCCGTGTGGTCATCGGCTATGAGCCGGTGTGGTCCATTGGTCCGGGTAAGACCCCGGCGGGGAAGGAGTATATTACCAAGATTGCCCGGTTTGTCAAGGAGCGAACCGGCGGAATGGACGTGGTGTATGGCGGCGGCTTAAAGGCGGACAACGCAGCCATGCTGGCCTCTATTGAGGAGATCGACGGCGGGCTGATTGCGCTGACCCGTTTCCAGGGTGAAATCGGGTTCTATCCCGAGGAATATTTGGAGATCATCCGCCTATATCTGGGCGAGTAAGGGAGGGCGTATATGAAACTGGAATTTGAATATGGCCACGGCCTAATGGCCGCCGATTTGCCCGACAACACGGATGTATTTATTCCCGGCGAGACGGTGGCGGACCCACCTTGTCTGCCTCAAGATTGGGATAGCCTATACAATGCTACCCTGGAGAGTATCCGCAACCCGATCGGAATGCCTGCGCTCAAGGGTTTGGCAGGGCCCGGCAAAACGGTGGTATTTGTCATCCCGGACATTGTGAAGGGGGGCTGTCAGCCCACCGCACATCGGAAGGTGTCTATCCGGGCCTGCCTGGATGAGCTGTATGCCGCCGGGGTGGAGAAGAAGGACATTCTGCTGTTGTTCTCTAATGGCCTGCATCCCCGGGCCACTGTATCTGAAATGAAACAGATTCTTGGCGAGGACCTGTTCAACGAGTTCTATTGGACCAATCAAATCACCTCCCACGACAGCGAGGACCCGGATCATATGGTGGACCTGGGTGTCACCCACCGGGGCGACCCGGTTTTGATGAACAAGTATGTGTTCGACTGCGACATCCCCATCCTCATCGGCCACACCCAGGGTAATCCCTATGGCGGCTACTCCGGTGGCTACAAGCACTGTGCCACCGGTATCACCCACTGGCGGAGCATTGCCAGCCACCACGTTCCCGACGTAATGCACCGGGCGGACTTCACCCCCGTGTCCGGCAAGAACCTGATGCGGACCAAGTTCGACGAGATCGGGATGTGGATGGAGGAGAAGATGGGGCATCCCTTCTTCTGCTGTGATGCGGTGCTGGATACGTATTCTAGGCAAATTGCTATCTTCTCCGGTTATGCGAAAGAGATGATGCCCGTCAGCTGGGAAATCGCTGATAAACGAACCTATGTACCTTGGGCGGAGAAAAAATACGACGTGATGGTGTTCGGGATGCCCCAGGCTTTCCACTACGGCGACGGCATGGGTACCAACCCCATCCAGATGATGCAGGCCCTCAGCGCCCAGGTCATCCGGCACAAGCGGGTGATGAAGGACAATTGCGTGATCATCTGTTCCTCCATCTGCAACGGCTACTTCCACGACGAGCGCTGGCCCTATTTGCGGGAGCTGTACGATATGTTCCAGCGCGACTACATGAACGTTTTGCCGGACATGAACCGCTACGGAGAGTACTTTGCTACCAACGGGGAGTACGTCCGCAAGTACCGCTTTGCCAACGCCTTCCACCCCTTCCACGGCTTCTCTATGATGAGCTGCGGACACATCGCGGAGATGAACACCAGCGCGATCTACATCGTAGGCGCCCAGGAGCCGGGCATCGCCCGAGGTATGGGCCTCAAGACCCGGGCCACCTTCGAGGAGGCGCTGGAGGACGCAAAGAAAAAGTTTGTGGGGCCCAATCCAAACATCTTGGCCCTGCCCAAGACCTTCAAGGTGGGCGCTGTCCACCTGTGTATGAAGGACCAGTCCTATGACGGCACCAACGGCTGCGGCGGCTGTGGCTGCTGAGCTTGAAATGCAGCGGAATTGAGAAAAGAGGAAAGGAAGGTGTCGTATGAGTAAGGCTAAACAAGCAAAAAGACCCCTGACCAAATCGGAGCGGCACACCAGGATGGTGAACCGTTTGTGGCTGCTCCTCTCCCTGGTGGTGGCGCTGCTGGTGTTGTACCTGCTTTCCATCGGCAAAAAGACAGGCCGGAGCTTTCCGTTCATTGTCTCCATCAATGGCCGGGATTCGGTGCTGGGCGGGCTGCAAACCATGATCGAGCGCAAGGCGCTGTGGGATGACTTCGCCAACAGTATGATCTGCGTGGCCATGGGCTTCGGCCTGGGCTTCGTCACCGCTTTGCCGGTGGCCTTCCTGATGGCCTGGTATACCCCGGTGCGCAAGATCATTGAGCCCTGGATCAACTTCATCCGCAACATCCCCGCCCTGGCCTACGCGCCCTTGATCGTCCTGCTGCTGGGTGTGGGCCGGACCCCGGCTGTGGTGCTGATCTGGATCTGCACCTTTATGACCATGTGCATCACCATTTTCCACGGTATCCGCAACATCGACAACACCCTGGTCAAGGCCGCCCGTGTGCTGGGCGCCAACGATGTGGATATCTTCTTCCGCATCACCCTGCCTGCCACGGTGCCCTTTATTCTCACCGCCGTGCGGCTGGGCCTGAGCGCCGGCCTGACCACCCTGCTGGCCGCCGAGTCCGCTGGCGCCCAGGCGGGCCTTGGCATGCGCATCATGACGCTGAAGGGCACCTTTGAGACCGACGCCATGCTGGGCTATATCATCATCATCGGCATCATCGGCACGCTCTTGAACACGTTTGTAGATATCATCGAAGGGAGGTTGACCTCATGGCAGGAGAAACGGGAAGAAGCGTAAAGATCAAGATCCAAAACGTCAAAAAAGAATACCACGGCGACCACGGAACCACGGTGGCCCTCAACGGCGTCAATTTGGACATTATGGAAAACGAATTTATCTGCGTGGTCGGCCCCTCTGGCTGCGGCAAGTCCACGTTGCTGAACATCCTGGCCGGACTGCATGAGGCCAGCTCCGGAGAGTGCTATCTGGACGGCGAGGTCATCAAGGGCACTGACGTGAAGCGGGGCGTGGTGTTCCAGCAATACGCGCTGTTCCCTTGGCAGACCGTCATCCAGAACGTCATGTTCGGACCCCAGATGAAGCGCCTGCCCAAACCGGAGTGCGAGGCCATCGCCCGCAAGTACATCAAAATGGTGGGCCTGGAGGACTTTGAGAATTCCTATCCCAAGGAGCTGTCCGGCGGCATGAAGCAGCGCGTGGCCATCGCCCGGGCCTATGCCAACAACCCGGAAGTTCTGCTCATGGACGAGCCCTTCGGCGCGCTGGATGCCCAGACCCGTGCCCAGCTCCAGACCGAGCTGCTCAAGACCTGGGAGGAGGAGAAGAAAACCTGCTTCTTTATCACCCATGATGTGGACGAGGCTGTGCTGCTGGCCCAGCGGGTGGTCATCATGTCCGCCCGGCCCGGCCGCATCAAGCGGGTGGTGGACATCGATATCCCCTATCCCCGGGACCAGGGTACCAAGAGCGACCCACGGTTTATGGAGTTGAAAGCTGAAATTTGGAACGAGGTCTACCAGGAATATCTCGAGGTCCGCAAGTGAGTTGTGCCTGACCGCTTTCCAGCGGTTGAGATACAGGCAAGCCCCAAAAAAATCAAGGAGGAAAATGAAATGAAGAAACTGACCGCTATGCTGTTGGCCCTGGTTATGATGCTGTCTCTTGTGGCCTGCGGCAGCCCCGCCGGCGAGGCCAGCAAGGCTCCCGAGTCTCAGGCTCCTGCCAGCGAGCCTGCCGCCCCTGAGTCCGAGGCACCCACTGAGCCCGCGGTGGAGCCTATCACCCTGCGCATCGGCTATATGCCCAACTACGCCTCCCTCTGGGGCGTGCTGTCCGCTATCGAGCAGGGCTGCTTTGAGGAAGAGGGGATCACCGTTGAGCTGACCGAGTTTGGCGACGGCCCCGCTGAGATCGCGGCCATGGAGGGTGGCTCCATTGACCTGGCGTACATCGGCAAGGGCGCCCACCGCCTGTGCATCCTGGGCAACGCCGTCATCTTTGCTCCCAGCTCCGTTCACACTGTTGATAAGGTCGTCTGCATGCCCGACAGCGGCATCCAGACCGTCGAGGACCTGGCTGGTAAGACCATCGCCTACAATCCCGGCTCCTCCTCCGAGTCCACCTTCAACAATGCTCTGGCCGTGGCCGGCCTGACCACTGACGATGTGACTCCTATGTCTCTGGCCATCGACAACATCGTGCCCGCCGCCGTGTCTGACACCATCGACGCCGCTATCGCCTGGAACCCCTATTCCGGCCAGATCCTCCAGCAGGTGGAGGGGTCCTATGAGATCGAGTTTGCCGATGGCTCCACCAACATCTCCAGCTGGATCTGCCTGCCCAGCTACGCCGAGGAGAACCACGACATCCTGGTGCGTTTCAGCCGCGCTCTGTATAAGGGCATGGACTGGGGCTCTCAGGAGGCGAACTATGACACCGTAGCCCAGTACTGCGCCGACCAGACCAAGACCAGCCTGGAATCCAACCAGCTCCAGCTGGGCGACGCCCACTGGTTCAGCATTGCCGACTTGAAGGCGGGCCTCTCCGACGGCACCATCAAGACCTACTATGAGGGGATGCAGAACGACATGGTGAAGGTCGGCAACATCGAGGAGAGCGAAGCCAAAGAGGATGTCAGCGATTTCGTCCTGTTTGACATCATGGAAGAGGCCCTCAAGTAATAAAGCTTCAATTGAACACGATTAGCGCATAGGAACGGACCCTATGGGACGGAGCTTAAGTCCGTCCCATAGGGTTTCTTTCCGCCTGTTCCCGCGAAAGAGGAGGAAAGCGAGTGAATATTAAGACGATCTGCCCCCCAGAGGCCGCCGGGGCCGTGACCTTTGCCGCCGCTGAGTTGTCTGCCTATTTGGAGCGGATGCTGGGGGAGGAAGATGGGGACTTAACGGTGTATTTTGAGGTGCACCCCGATTCTAAACCTGGTTTGCCCGACTGGTTTTCTGTGGAGCTGAACGAGACGGAGGGCCTTATTGTGGGGAATAGAAGCTGTTCAGTTCTGCTGGGGGTGTACGACTGCCTACGTCGTTTGGGATGCCGGTTCCTGGCCCCGGTCAAGAGCTGTGAGGTGGCGCCTGCCATCAGCCGCAGGGAACTCTCCCTCAAATATGAACATCGGGCCTCCTTCTATCACAGGGGCGTGTGTATTGAGGGGGCGGACAGCAGGGAGAATGTGCTGGAGTTCATCGACTGGCTTCCCAAGGTGGGGTACAACAGCTTTTTCCTCCAGTTCAAATCGCCTTACATCTTCTACGCCCGGTGGTATGAGCACCGGGGAAACCCGCTTCGGGGGCCGGAGCCGTTTACCCAGGCGGATGCCCAGGCCTGGATGGAGGAGGCGGAGCGGGAGATGGCGCGCCGGGGGCTGCTTCTCCACAAGGTGGGCCACGGCTGGACCGGGGAGGTGCTGGGCTGTACGGCCCAGTCCTGGGACGCGGACCCAGAGCCGCTGGCGGAAGAGAAACGGCCTCTTGCCGCCCTGGTGGACGGCGCGCGGGGGCTTTATCAGGGCGTGCCCGCCAACACGAACCTGTGCTTCCATAACGGAGACGCGGTGGACGCCTTTGCCGCTTTGGTGACGGAGTATGCCCGCACCCACTCTAATGTGGATTACCTCCACGTCTGGCTGGCGGACGCCTACAACAACGTCTGTGAGTGTCAGGGCTGTCAGAGCACCACCCCCTCCGACCAGTATGTGGAGATGCTCAACGAGATGGACCGCCGCCTGACCGCGGAGGGACTGGACACAAAAATCGTGTTCCTGCTGTATCAGGAACTGCTGTGGCCTCCCATCCAGGCACAGCTGAACAATCCGAAGCGATTTATCCTCATGTTCGCCCCCATCAGCCGCACCTTTGAGCAATCCTATCAAATGGAGAAGAAACTGCCTAAAATCCCTCTGTATGAGCGAAACCACATTACATTGCCCACAGATTTGTCAGAAAACTTGACCTTCCTCCGAAGCTGGCAGAAACAGTTTCAGGGAGACAGCTTTATTTATGACTATCCCCTGGGCCGAGCCCACTACGGCGATTTTGGTTACGTCAAGCTGGCCCGCGTTATCAGCGGAGATGTGAAACGGCTGAAAGAGCTGGGACTCAATGGCTATATCAGCTGTCAGGAGCTGCGGGCGGGCCTGCCAAACTTTTTCCCCAACTATGTGCTGGGCCGGACGCTGATGGATGAAAACGTGGATGTAAACCAGCTGATGAAGGAATATTTCTCGGCCGCCTACGGAGAGGACTGGCCCGCAGTGGCAGATTTTCTGTTCCGGCTATCCAGACTGAGCAGTACCGACTACATCAATGGCAAGGGTGAGCGGGAAAATAAGGACATCTCTGCCCGAATGGAGACAGTCCGTGAGCTGTGCCTGGACTTTATCTCTGTACTGGACGCTCACCGCGGTCCGGCTGGCTGGGCCACGCCCTTCTGGGAGATGCTGGAGTATCATCGTGAGTATTTGCTCAAGCTATCCCGTGCCCTGCGGCGCTTGGCACAGGGGGACAGGGAGCGGGCAGGGGAGAGCTGGCGCGCGTTCCGACATTTGGTTTGCGAAAAAGAGCCGGACTTCCAACCCTGGCTGGACGTATACCGGGTGCTGGAGGTCACGGAGAATTATACGGGGTTTCTCCCCGGACAGCCTTGAAAGGAGGACGCCACCATGCGTCACGACTACTATTACTATGACCGTCAGGCCCTGCTGGCCGCGCCAAAGGTGCCCATTGAAGTGCTGACAGACAATTCTGCTGTGTTTCAGGCTATTGCCCAGGAAATGGTGGACGAGATCAAGACTCGTAGCACCATAGGGAAAACCACCGTGTTCATTTGTCCTGTGGGTCCGGTGGGGCAGTATCCCTATTTCGTGGATATGGTCAACGAGGGGAATATCAGTCTGAAAAACGTCTGGTTTCTTAACATGGACGAGTATCTCACCGATGACAAGCAGTGGATCGATAAAAGTGACAAACTCAGTTTCCGAGGCTTTATGGAGCGTGCCGTATATTCCAAAATTAAGCCTGAGCTGATTATGCCGGAATGCCAACGGGTATTCCCGGACCCCAGCGACCCCGGAAGGATGGACCGGATGATCGAGGAGCTGGGTGGGGTGGATATCTGCTTTGGCGGTATTGGCATCAACGGCCACCTGGCCTTCAACGAGGCCCAGGACGAGCTATCCCCGGAGCAGTTCAAGCAGCTCCACACCCGGGTGTTGGAGATTTCCCGGGAGACCCGGACGGCCAATGCCATCGGCGATCTGAACGGAGCCATTGACGATATGCCTCGCTGGTGCGTCACCATTGGTATGAACGAGATTTTTAACGCGCGAAAGGTGCGGCTGGGTGTGTTCCGGGACTGGCACCGGGCAGTATTGCGCCATACCGCCTATGGCGAGGCGTCCGCCCATTTCCCAGCGACTTTAATGCAGAGCCATCCGGATGTCCTAATCCGCACCACTGAATTTGTAGCTAATCTGCCCGATTGAAAGGCGGATAAGAGAATGGAAGAAACATATATCGTCAACGGTCAAGTGTACATCAACCGCCGGTTTGAAAAAAAGATGCTATGCTTAAGAGATGGAAAGCTCCAGGTGCTGGGTTTGGGTGCCCCTATTCTGGGAGGAGCACGTGTGGTGGATGCGGCCGGGAAACGGGTGATCCCTGGGTTCATTGATGTACATACCCATGGGGCCGTGGGAGTGGACGTGAACAGCGCGTCTGCGGAGGATTTGGAGCGGATCAGCCGCTTTTTCGCCGGAAATGGGACAACCTCCTGGCTGTGCTCTGTACTCACCGATACAGTGGAGCAAACAGAGTGGTGCATCGACCAGTTCAAGGCCCACAGGGCAGGGGAACAGACCACCTCTGAACTGCTGGGCATCCATTTGGAGGGCCCCTTTTTGGCCAGCGAGTACAAAGGAGCGATGCCGGAGCACCTTTTGCGCAAGGGAGACCCAGAACTGCTGCGCTCCTATCAGGAGCGGGCAGAGGGAAATATCCGCTACATCACCGTGTCCCCGGAGGTGGAGGGGGTTGTGGATATAATCCCTACCGCCAGGGAGCTGGGCATCGTCACAGCCATCGGCCACTCAGGCGCCAGCTATGAGACATCCATGAAGGCCATCCAGCGGGGAGTAGAGGCCGCTACCCACACCTTCAACGCGATGGGTCTGCTTCATCAGCACCGGCCTGCTATCATGGGTGCAGTGCTGGAGTCAGATGTATACTGCGAGATGATCTGCGACGGCCGGCACCTCCATCCTGGGGTGGTGCGTCTGCTGATTAAGACCAAAGGTCTGGACAAGGTGGTGGCCATCACCGATTCCATCATGGCGGCGGGCCTGCCCGATGGGAATTACCGTCTGGGGGTGAACGAGGTGGTGGTGGAGGACGGGGACGCCAAGCTGGCCTCCACTGGCGTGCGGGCAGGAAGTACGTTGACGCAGGATGCGGCTCTAAGGAACTTGTTGGCCTTCACCGGGCGGCCCATGGAGGAGCTTGTGCCTGTACTTACGGAAAATCCGGCAAAGCTTATTGGCGTGTTTGACCGCAAGGGCTCCATCTCTGATGGAAAAGACGCCGATTTGGTGGTACTGGACGAAGAGGACCGGGTGGATATGGTGTTCATTCGAGGACGTTTGTTGAATAAGTGAGCATAAGAAAAGCGCATCGCGGCACATGCCGCGGTGCGCTATCGGGGCGTTTCGGATTGTGAACGGCTATTCCGCTACAGTTTGGAGGTCATGGAAAATGGCTACTGCTGCTGCGCCACGTGCGCCGCTGAATTCGTCCGGTTCCACAAATACAAAATCAGTGTCAGTGCGAGTTACTTTACAGATGTTGCGGTGAACCACATCCAGCAGCTGCTGGCGGTTAGCAGGTTCGCGGAACAGTTTACCCTCGATGAGCATGGTGTGGGGGCAGGTAAAATTGTCGATGTTGGCGATGGCTAGCCCTAAAGTATACACCGCTCGCTCGACGATGAGATATACGTCGGCGTCTCCAGATTGCTGGGCCTGGAGAATGTGGGCCATAGTTGGCTTCTCCCCCACGGGACAAAGGGCGCGCAGGATGGGTGCGCCACCCCTGGCCAGAGCGTCCATAGACCGGGAGATAATAGCCTGGTCGCTGGAGATGGCTTCTAGACATCCGTGGTTACCACATGTGCACTGGGGACCGTTAGGCTCCATCACCATGTGGCCAACCTCACCCGCCCCAACAATGGAGCCGAAGGCGTTGGACGTGTTGAGAATGAGTGGACAGGCGATGCCCGCATGGATAAAGAGGTATGCAAAGGTTGGGGCATTGTTCAACAGATCTCGTTGAAATAAAGAGGCGCCATAGGCCCGAGCACAGGCGTTGTTCTCCACGGTGATGGGACAGCATAGGTCCAGCTGACGCCCTACGTCCCGGAGGATAGGTTTATCATACCAGTTGTAGCTGGGGCGCACCTTCAGTATCCCGGCCTGCCCGTCCACCAAACCGGGGACACAGAAGCCTATACCATCCACATCAGCCAAGGTGAGGCGGCAGTGGTCCAGCAGCTTTCGGATCAAGGAACAGGTCATGTCCAGATTATCCTCATAATCTCGACTGGAAGCGGGGGCAGAGCGGGAGTCCAGCAGCTTCCCCCGGTAGTCGGTGAGGCAGACAGCGCTTTCCGAGCCGGTCATCTCCACACCGATGAAATGCCGGGCGTCAGGGATGATATCTAGCAAACGGCTGCGGCGACCATGGCGGTGGTCTGTGGGTTCGGTAGAGCCCAGCTCTTGGACCAGACCAGCGGAAATCATGGCGTTGATGTTGGTGGTGATGGTGGGCAGGGTCAGATCTAGCCGCCTGGCGATGTCCGCCCGGGTGATGGGGCCACAGTGGTACACCATGCGGAGAATGGAGGACTGGTTGGTCATCTTGACCCGAGGCAGGTTGTTTCCCTGTTCAAATTGCATCGTGCCACCACCTTCCACTGTTTTTCCGAAAAGGGTAGAATTTCTATCCTATTTGAGCTATTATACCTGGTATATGGTCCGGATGTCAAGGCAAAGGATAGGGGAGGAAAGATTATGGCGATCTTTTTTTGGGTGAGCTTTCTGGCCAGCATTGTAGGCGCCATCTGCGGCATCGGCGGTGGTGTGGTCATCAAGCCAGTGCTAGATATGCTGGGGTTAGAAACGGTGACTACCATTAGTTTTTTGTCCGGCTGTACGGTGCTGTCCATGAGTTGCTATTCCGTTACCCGTTCGCTAGCCAAAGGGGATAGTGGGGTAGATATGCGTACCGGTACGCCCATGGCCATCGGTGCAGCTCTGGGCGGATTAGCGGGCAAGCAGTTATTTGACTTGGTCAAGTCTTTATTCGACAACCAGGGTATGGTGGGCGCAGTGCAGGCGGGCTGTTTGGGTGTCATTACCCTGGGCACATTGGCATATACAGTGAATAAGAGCCATATCCGGACGCTCAAAATCACTGCTCCAGCGGTGTGTGTGGTCATCGGGCTGGCGTTGGGGGTTATGTCCAGCTTCCTAGGTATCGGCGGCGGACCCATCAATCTGGTGGTGCTTTATTTTTTCTTCAGCATGGACGCCAAGACTGCCGCGGCCAACAGCCTGTATATCATTCTGGTCAGCCAGCTTGCCAGCCTGCTGACCACTTTGTTCACCCACACAGTGCCCCCATTTCAGTGGACGGTGCTGCTGGTGATGGTGAGTGGCGGAATCGGTGGCGGGATGGTAGGCCGTATGCTTAACAAACGGATTGATAACAAGCTGGTGGAACGGCTGTTCATCTGCCTGATGGGGCTGATCGTCTTGATCTGTATTTATAACGTATGGCGCGGCCTCAGTGGTTGAGTCTGTGTGACAAAAACTGCCGAGGGAGAGGAATCTCGAATGATTGGCAGTGTTTGGCGCAAGGTGGGGACGGGGTATGATGCCGCTGACAATGGCGAATCCCGCGGAGGAGTCCACCATCCTAAAAATCACAGGCAAGGATGAGGTCCAGCAGCATTTGGCGGAGATAGGCTTTGTTGTGGGGGCCACAGTGAACGTGGTCAGTGAGATGGCAGGCAATGTCATCGTGACAGACATTGGTAAATATGCACTGAAAGAAAAAGTCCAGCCGTGGGGACGGCTGTGACAGCTGTCCCTCCAAAGGTGTTTGCCACCCCTAAAAGTAAAAAGAAATCCCCGGGAGTAATGCTCTCGGGGATTTCTCTTTGTTCAGCGTTCACATTTCCAAAAAAACACACTGTAAGGGGGCAACTCGCTCCCGCCGCCAAAGTCGTGTTCCTTACCGGTGATCAAGTCCACCGCCCGGCCGCACCCGGCGTCGAAATGGGCCCAGTAGGGCTCGCTGTCCGCATTGATTGCCACCAGCACCCGCTCGTTCTCGCTTCGGCGTTGGAACACCGTTTGTTTGTTGGTGAGCACCAGTTCCTTGAAGTCGCCCCAGCACAGGGCCTCACTCTCCCGGTGTGCACGGGCCTGTGCGGCGATGGTGTCGGTCAGGTCGGTCCACTTAGGCTTATCGAAACTGGGCCGCAAGGCGTCATCACCGTGGGACTTGTCGCCATCAGCACCCCATTCACTACCATAGTACACGCAGGGGATGCCAGGCATGCCGAACAGAATGCCATACATCAGAGGCAGGTGGGCGGGATTTTGCAGGATGGTGGCGGCACGGGTCACGTCGTGATTGTCGGCGAAGCACAACAGGTGCTTGCCTTTGTACAGCGTCCACTGCTCCGGCCCATATTGCCGTTTCAGGCTATGTACGATTTCAAACAGGTTCATAGAGTTCAGAGCGGAGTACAGGCCCTTATAGCACTCATAGTTGGTGCAGGAGTGGAGCATTTCGTCGTTGACCCACTGGTTGTAGTCTCCGTGGAGAGTCTCGCCCACCAGAAAGAATTCTGGCTTCAAACCGTCGCAAAAGGAGCGCAGGCGGTGGAGAAAGTCCTTATCTAGGCAGTAGGCCACATCCAGCCGTAGACCGTCGATGTCGAACTCGTCCACCCAGAACTTGACGCAGTCCAGCAGATAGTCTACCACGGCAGGGTTGCGCAGGTTTAGCTTTACCAGCTCGAAGTGGCCCTCCCAGCCCTCGTACCAAAAGCCGTCGTTGTAGCCAGAATTGCCGTCGAAGTTGATGTTGAACCAGTCTTTATAAGGGGAGTCCCACTTCTTTTCTTGGACATCCTTGAAGGCCCAGAAGCCACGGCCTACGTGGTTAAACACCCCGTCCAGCACTACTTTGATGCCATGCTTATGGAGAGTTTTGCACACCTTTGCAAACTCGGCATTGGCGCCCAGGCGGCAGTCGACCTTTCGGTAGTCCCGTGTGTCGTAACCGTGGCGGTCGCTTTCAAAGATAGGCGAGAGGTATAGCGCGTCTGCGCCCAGCTTTTGGATGTGCTTGGCCCAGTCGCCGATCTTACCGATGCGGCTGGCCTGGACGCCGTCATTTTCCTTCGGGGCCCCACAGAAGCCAAGGGGATAGATTTGATAAAATACGCTGTGTTCCGCCCACATGGACGTCACTTCCTTTCTGGTGTCGAACTGTGAGCGGAGATGCCCACGGCTCTATAGTATACCAGAAACCGCCCCAAAAAGCAAGCTAGGTGTGGCGGCATCCCATGCGGTTGAGGAGCGCACGCATTTGCGCCACGCCCTGCCTCTGCTGGGTGATAATGGAGCGCAGAATAGGCACAAGCTCCGTACAGATGTCGTATTTCAGGGCATTTTCCGCCATACGGATGGCCCCATGGTGGTGGGGTATCATCTCCCGCATGAAAACGGCGGCCAGAGCGTTACTCTCCGGAGCGGAGCCCATTTTGGCATACATTTCCCGATAGATGAGGTCCATCCGCCGCTGATAGAGCCGTAGGTCCACCTGGGGATTGGTGAGTTGATTGCAGATGGAAAGCGCCTCGTCCATCTGGCCAATTCCCTGAGTCTGTTCCTCGATGATGCGTTGGGCAATGCGGCGGACTGCGTTGTTTTCAGTGAACCGTAGGACGTTGTTAGACATTTGGATAGCCGCCCGGTGGTGGGGTACCATCTGGGCAATGAAATTGTGGGAAATGCTCTGAGAGAATCCAACAGTGGTCATGCTCTGGATCATTTCGTCTAGGATTTGGTAAAAACAGCATAAATAAGTTTTTGAGTCCTCGCTGAGCAGACAGGTGTTTTTCATAGTCGTGCCCTCCTTTGCCCTCATTCTATGAGGAAATGCGAGGAGACGTTCAAAAAAGTCCGCCCCTGACTCATCAGGGGCGGACAATGGTTCAGCGGACAATTCTGTAATAGGTTCGGGCGGTGAGCAGGTACACCACAGCGTACACCGCTAGGAAAGCCGCCAGTGTTCCACCAGTGCACAACACTACGGTGAGTACATTGCGTACCCCGAACATGGTCAGCATCCGGGCCACCAGATTGAAGTCGAACAGGATGTGGACTGCGGCTACGGCGATGGGCAGGAAGAACACGATGAGCACTTGACTGCGGATGGAGGACTTAACCTCCCGCTGGCTCAGGCCAACCTTGCGCATGATTTCGAATCGGCCCTGGTCCTCGTAGCCCTCGGACACCTGCTTGTAGTAGATGATGAGTACGGTGGCCATCAGAAAGATGATACCCAAGATGATGCCCAGGAACAGGAAGCCGCCCGCCATGGCGTAGCCGTCCACTGCCATCTCCGCCCGGCTGTCCACCCGCCAGAAGTCCCAGCTTCCGGCGCCGTCGAAAAAGCTCTCTGAGATACTGGCATTGGACCAGGCGTCCATGAGATCCAGCTCCTGGTCATTGGTGCAGTCCAGGTCCACCAGCAGAACGGCGGTGGGGTCGGCGGCGTAGTTGTCCAGCGCGGCGCTTTGGAGGGCCCAAAATTCATCCAACACAGCCCGATCCGGCACCACAAGGCATAGCGGTTCGTTCATGTCAAAGGTGGTGTGGAAATACTCAATTTCTGGCAGGGTGTCCACGACAGTCAGGCTGGCAGGCGCCCCCACCTCGCTGCCCTCGGAGATTGAGATGCCCTGTACAACGAGCTCTGGACCGAAACCGGTGGGAAGCTGACCGCACACCGCCGCATCACCCGGTTGAAGAGTGGGAGCATCCCTTCCGGTGAGGGCGGCATAGCCCTCCGCGGTGAGCAGGTAGAGGGCGCGGCGGTCGTTGCTTTCCCCCTGGGCTCCCGGCTCCAGGCGAACGGTGTCCGGATTGGCCAGGACGTTGAAATGCAGGTATTCCGCCGCGCTCAGGTTGGTGATGGGAACATTTTGTTCCTGGCAAAAGCGCTCCACCATCGCTTTCACACCGTTGAGGTCAGGGCTTTGCCCCCGGCTGGGGTCAAAGCTGATGGTCATATTGAGGTTGGCGGGGTACTGGGCGGCGATGATCTCCCCTTGTCCCAGGTAGAGGGCCAGGGTGCCCGAAATCATCACCATTACCATGGTGGACAGGATGCAGATATTGGCTAGCCCAACGGCGTTGCGCTTCATACGGTACAGCATCCCGGACACGCCGATGAAATGGCTGGTCTGGTAATAGAAGCCCTTGTTGTTGCGAAGGATTTTTAGCAGGGCGATGCTCCCGGCGGTGAACAGGCAGTAGGTGCCGATAATGACCAGGATGACCGCCAGAAAGTAAAAGGCCATGGCAAGGGCAGGGTCCTTGGTGGTGACGGCGATGAAATACCCCGAGCCCATAGAGACTGCGCCGACCACCGCCAGCAGCCAGCGAGTCCGCGGCTCCTTTTCCCCTACGTTTCCGCCATGAAGCAGCTCAATGGGGTTGGACACCCGCACCCTGACCAGGTTGAGGAACAAGGCCAGCACCAGCAGCCCGCCGAAAAACACTGCGGTGACAATCGCGGCAGGGAGGGACAGGGAGGAGCTGAACGGGATGGAGAACTGGAGCAGGGCGGTCAGGGCAATGGTGGCCAGCTTGTGGAGGATCACGCCCAGCACCAGCCCGCCCACAATGCCGGTGAGGGCGGTGTACAGGCTTTCCCAACACTGGATGAGGGCGATATTGCCTTTCCCCATGCCCAGAATGTTATAAAGCCCTAGTTCCTTTTTCCGCTGTTTCATCAGAAAGCTGTTGATGTACAGCAGCAGGACGGTGGACAAAATCCCCGCCACAAACATACCAATCTGCATCATCACCATTACGTAGGCGGAGCCCCGCATTTTCAGTACGCCCGGGTCAAAGCACAGGGCGCACATGACATAAAAGGCGGCGGTGAGTCCCGCCAGGGCCAGCAGGTAGGGAGCGAAGAACCGGCGGTTTTGCTTCATCCCCTGGGCCGCCAGTTTGGGATATAGTCCGTTACGCACGCTTCTCACCTCCGTCAGTGAGCTGGGTGAGCGTTTCGGTGATGAGGCGGTACATCTGGCCGTCGGTGCGGTTCTCCCGGTAGAGCTGGTGATATACCCGACCATCCCGGATAAACAGCACCCGGCCTGCCCGGCTGGCCGCAGCGGTGGAGTGGGTGACCATCAGTACCGTCTGGCCTGCTGTATTGATTTTGGTGAACAGTTCCATCAGGCTGTCCGCCGCCCGGGAGTCCAGGGCTCCGGTGGGCTCGTCGGCCAGTATGATCTGGGGCTGGGTGATGAGAGCCCGGGCCACGGCGCACCGCTGCTTCTGTCCGCCGGACACCTCGTATGGGTACTTTTCCAGCAGCTTTTCGATGCCCAGCGTCTGGGCCAAGGGGGTGAGGCGGCGCTTCATTTCCGGATACTTTCTCCCCGCAAGCACCAGGGGGAGATAGATATTATCCTTCAAGCTAAAGGTATCCAGTAGGTTGAAGTCCTGGAACACAAAGCCCAGGTTGTCGCGGCGGAAAGCGGCAAGCTCTTTTTCCTTGAGCTTGGTGAGCTCCCGTCCGGCCAGGAGCACTGACCCGGTGGTGGGCTTATCCAACGCGGCCAGGATATTTAGCAGGGTGGTTTTGCCGGAGCCCGACTCACCCATGATAGCCACATATTCGCCCTGCTCTACGCGGAAGGACACATCCGCCAAGGCCTCTACCTTCTGGCCGCCAAAGCGGGTGGAATAGATTTTCTTTACATGACTGACTTCTAGGATGGACATTATTGATTACCCCCGAACTGTTATAATATTTCGAACCGTACTATCTGTGTTGGTACGGATAGTATACAAAAAAAGGGTTAAGAAGCCAGCGGGGAAAATTAAAAGATTTCATTAAGTTGGTGCGTACGACAATATCTAGGAAATGTCAAATTTTTGACGAAGACCTGTTGCATTATGCCAGCGACAATGTTAAACTATTAACAGATTCAGGGCAGACACGAGGCCCGATATGTAATGGAGGTAATGCAAAATGGCACGTTTTACTCTTCCCCGTGACCTGTACCACGGTAAGGGCGCTCTGGAGGCCCTGAAATCCTTCGACGGCAAGCGCGCGATGATCTGCGTGGGCGGCGGCTCCATGAAGAAATTTGGATTCTTGGACCGGGCCATCGAGTACTTAAAGGAAGCCGGTATGGAGGTAGAGATTTTCGAGGGCATTGAGCCTGATCCCTCCGTAGAAACCGTGATGAAGGGCGCAGAGGCCATGCTGAAGTTTGAGCCCGATTGGATTGTGGCCATGGGCGGCGGCTCTCCCATCGACGCGGCCAAGGCCATGTGGATCAAGTACGAGTATCCCGACATCACTTTTGAGGAGATGTGCAAGGTGTTCGGTATCCCCGCCCTGCGCAAGAAGGCCCGCTTCTGTGCCATCTCCTCCACCTCTGGCACTGCCACCGAGGTGACTGCCTTTTCCATTATCACTGACTACCAGAAGGGTATCAAGTATCCTATTGCTGACTTTGAGATCACCCCTGATGTAGCCATCGTAGATCCAGACCTGGCCGAGACCATGCCCAAGAAGCTGGTGGCCCATACTGGTATGGACGCGATCACTCACGCCATCGAGGCCTACGTGTCCACTGCCAACTGTGATTACACTGATCCTTTGGCTCTCCATGCCATCAAGATGATCCAGAGCGACCTGGTGGACTCCTACAACGGCGACATGGCCAAGCGGGATTCCATGCACAACGCTCAGTGCCTAGCCGGCATGGCCTTCTCCAACGCCCTGCTGGGCATCGTCCACTCCATGGCCCACAAGACCGGCGCGGCCTTTGCCGACCACGGCGCCCACATCATCCACGGTGCGGCCAACGCCATGTACCTGCCCAAGGTTATCGCCTTCAACGCCAAGGATGAGACAGCTGCCAAGCGCTATGGCGAGATCGCCGACTTTATCAACCTGGGTGGCGAGACTTTGGATGAAAAGATCACTAACTTCATCGCCTTCCTACGCAAGATGAACGACGATCTAAACATCCCTCACTGCATCGGCAAGTACGGTCCGGACAGCTACCCCTGCGACCAGGGTTTCGTCCCCGAGGAGGTGTTCCTGGAGCGGCTCCACGACATCGCCGTCAACGCTTTGGGCGATGCCTGCACCGGCTCCAATCCCCGTCAGCCCTCTGTAGAGGAGATGGAGAAGCTGCTCAAGTGCTGCTACTACGATACCGAGGTGGACTTCTAATCCGAGCCATAGCTTTCGGCCCCCGTTGGCATCGTCAGCGGGGGCTTTTTGTGTTTTTGTTATTGACAAGAAACAAAAATATGATAGAATGTAAAAGCTACGACGGAGTCAAGTCTGAAGCGCCGCGTACTAGAGAGAGGGGACGGTGGAAGCCCTCACGTGTGCGTGCGGACGCGCCGCTCCTGAGCCTCCCGTGATGAGCGGGACGGACCGTCTCCGTTACCGGACAAATAAGCGTCCTTGCCGTGAGGAAATCAGGGTGGTACCGTGGAGCGTCTGCTTCACCCCTGAGTCAGGCAGGGACTTTTTTGTTGCAAAGGAGGGTTGAAATGACCCATCAGGAGATGTGGACCGCCTACAAGGCTGTCAGCCCTGGCGCAGGGAATCACTACGGGGTCTGGGCCTACGGCGATGTCCCCGATACGCTGGCGGAGCTGACCCGTACCGGTGTGAAAACCGCCACCGCCAGCTCCGGACCGCTGTACGCACTGGAGGGGGAGCCGCTGCCGGAGGTGGGAGAATACAGCGTAGTCCTCAACAGCCGGAACGAGGCGGTGTGCGTCACCCATACCACAAAGGTGTACACCATGCCCTTTTGTGAAGTGACCGCCGACCACGCCTATAAAGAGGGGGAGGGTGACCGCTCACTGGAATACTGGCAGCGTGTCCACGAAAACTTTTTTCGCGCTGAATTGGCTGAAGCGGGACTAGAGTTTTCCCCGGAAATGCCGGTGGTGTGCGAGGAGTTTGAAGTGGTTTATTCCCCGAGCGAAGCGCAGTATCGCGGTTAGTAGTTCCTTATTTGGTTCTTTTTCTTTACAGAAAAAACATGTCCTTGACCCTTGTGAGGATACAAATCAATATATACGGAGTCTAATGTTATGAAGTCAAGAGGAAAATAAGAGGAAATTTCGGGGAAATC
>CAJUQN010000003.1 GCA_910588625.1 uncultured Oscillospiraceae bacterium | reverse complement strand
TATTTTCTATTATCAGTATAGCACAGGAAAACAGCCCGGTCAATTTATGGTCCGGCGTGTTTCCAATTATTTTTCATTTTGGCTTGGCGCCGTGAGCAGCGTCAGGCTTTTCTTATGCCCAGAAGAGAGGTGACAAACAGCATGAGAAGCAATCGACCCACCCACAGCCCCTTTGACGGCACAGCCATCGACCGCCTGCGCCGGATGGGGCTGGCGTCGTCAGACGGTACAGTGGAGCGGGACGCCATGGCAGTATTCTGCAATATCTTTGCCGGACAGTTTTATGACGATCTGTGCGACTACCACCAGGACGATCCCGAGACAGTCAAGGACGCGCTGACCCCTCTGGTGGACGGGGCGGATACCGGCGATCCCCATGGAAAATTCCTGATGATCTGTCTGCAATACGACAGTATCTACCGCACCCTGCCCGACCCCGTCTGGTGGCTCAGCGGCAGTCCGGCCTTCGCGGAAGCCTTTGCGGACGGCTTTCTGGCCCATTTGAAACGGCTGAACGAAATTACATAGGAGGAATTCAACGTAATGGAACAATCGGAAAATTTGTATTTGGCCCCTGTCACGCTCCGACAGGCAAACGATTTCGCGGCAAAACACCGCAAAAATTTCCGGCCCGTCCCCCAGGATAAATTCTCCATCGGCTGCGCCGCAGACGGAAAGCTGATGGGCGTCATCATAGTGGGATATCCGAGAGACCCCAAGCTGAATGATGGCCAGACGCTGGCAGTGCACCATATCTGCGCCACCGGCGGGCGGACCGCCTACGGAATGCTTTACGGAGCTGCCGCCCGCGCGGCCAAGGCTATGGGTTACTGCCGGATCATCGCGTTCCTGCCGGAAAACATATCGAGTTCCGGTCTGCGGGCTGCTGGATGGAGATGCACCGGGCCCGCTGAGGGCAGCAGGCCGCAGGCACCCAAAAAGCTGCGCTATGAGCAGCGGCTCATGGTGCGGCACCGAAAATTGGAGGAGTTGAGTATATGAAGGATATTAAAGTTTACACGCCCCCGGAGCGGGCGGCCCCCGTGGCCCGGTTCATCGACGGCCTGGACCCCAGGCTGCGGGACAAGCTGATCCGGCAGCTGGTGACCCTGCCCCACACCCCACGCTCCGCGCTGAGGGAACCCCATTTCAAGCACTTCACCCTGGAACGCTACCGGGACCTCTATGAGCTGAGGGAGCGGGGCAAGGTGCTGGTGCGTATCATTTTCACGATCCAGCCCAATGGGGAGATCCTGCTGCTCCATGCGTTCATCAAGCGGCAGAGCCGGGACACCATGCAGGCGCTGGAACAGGCGCTGAACGTCCTGGCCCAGGTTCGGGACCGCCCGGAGCTGGCGGCTGAGTACACAGTGAAGGAGGAAAAACCGTGAACCAGAATGTTCCCATACGTGGTCCTCCCCATGGGGCTGGGCCCGGCTGTCCCAGCGCACAATTTTACGAGAGGAGTTATTTTGGACCCATGAAAAAAATGTGTTTATGCCTGCTGCTGACGGCGGCGCTGACCATGAGCGCCAGCGCCCTGGAGGTGCCCACCAGCACGGTGGTGCAGAACCTCAACGGCAGTCAGCAGGTGGTCAAGACCTACACAGTCTCCCCCGAGGTGGACGCCCAGACACTGATCGAGGAGCCCTTCCAGCTGGAGGGCTATCTCTACACTTACGCGGACATCGTGAAGGAGAACAATACGGTGGACGAGCGCCAGTCCCACACGGAGGCGGTAACAGTGGAGACGGAGAAGAAAACCTTGGACGTGATCCTGGCCCAGCTGGCCCCCACCATGGAGTACGACGACGGCACATGGTCCGGCACCCTGGCCCTGGACCATACCAGCATCAATACCCAGGCGGCGGGTTACACCACCGGCAGCAGTACGGTGAGCGAAACCAAGACCATCGGCCCGCTGGACCGCAACGATATGTCCTACGTCCCGGCCACGACGGTGAAAAACGGGGTTACGCTGAATCTGGCCAGCGTGGATTGGCAGGTCATCGGCGCCGACCTGGTAGGGGACGTCATGGCTCCCTGTTCCTATCAAGCCGTAGCCACCTATACCGGGAAATCCTATTACAGCGCCGCCACCGGATACGTCACTACCGCCAACTATGTGGGCGAGGTGACTCATGCGGGCGTGGACAGTATCACCTACCGGGTGACCTACCTGGGGACGGAACATACTCCGTCTGAGCCCGAGGCTGATTCAGCGGAAGATGGCAAGAGCCTGATCCACCAGATCGTGTCGGCCCCCGGCTTCCTGCGCAATGTGTTCAGCGCCCTGGGCGTTATTACGGCGGTGGTGCTGACCGTGCTGCTGATTCTGTCCCGCCGGGAGGTGAAGTCGCTGCGGGTGGACGACACAGAATCCGAAGAAGAACAGGAGGAACATGAAACATGATCAGATCGCGCAGACTTTTAAGCTTGATCCTGGCGGCCGGTGCGGCCCTGTCGCTGACGGCCCCGGCTTTCGCGTCGGATTACAGCTTTACCACCAGCGCACCCCAGGACTACTACGGCAGCACCAGCTATGAGGATGTCTACGGCTCCCAGTACAACTACGGCGGCAGGAATGTGGTGGACTACGACGTGCCCGAGCTGGAGTACGGCATCCAGAGCACCACCATGACCGGCGTGATGGAACGCACCATCCTGCCCGGACTCCAGCAGGTCGTTGCCACAGCCGACGGGTCCGGCGGTTACGGTGTCGGCGGTTGGAACGGCGGCCCCATCACAGAACTGATCGAGGTCAATGGCAGCGGGAACTCCGGCACCGTATCGCCGGTCATTCCCTCCACGCCGCAAATCACGGCGCCCAATACTCCCGCCTACACCAGCGTGGAGGGCATGGCCTACCAGGATGGCAGCATCGGCACAGTGTCCATCCCCAGGCTGGGCATCAGCGTGAAGGTGTGGGAAGGCGAAACCGACGCCAGCATGGCCAAGGGACTGGGGCACTACAGCTCCACCTCTGGCTGGGCGGGCAACGTTGGTGTGTGCGGCCACAATCGGGGGGCAAAGTATAACATCGGTACCATTAAAAACCTCAAGCAGGGCGACGTGATCACCTACACCACCATCTACGGCACCCGGACCTATGAGGTCACCATGGTGAAGACCATCTCCAACACCGACTGGAGCTATCTCCAAGGCACCGCCGACAACCGCATCACACTGACCACATGCGTGGACAATCAGCCCACGCAAAGAATTTGCGTGCAGGCTGTTGAAAAAAGTGCTTAAAAACTGCAAAATGAGCAGATTTCAAGGAGATGAGAGCGAGAAACCGTTTTTCCGGCGTAGGGAATTCAAATAATCCTTTGACAAGTCCTCGATATGGTATTATGCTCGAATTAAGAAGAAACGAAAGGAGCGTTTACCATGAAACAGAGGCTATTCACCCTATTTACCGGAATGGTGCTGGGCATGATGCTGCTCAGCGGGGGCTATGCGGCAGCCAATACCATACTCACCGCCAGCCCCACCAGCCAGACGTTCTATGTGAACGGCCAGCAGGTCCAGTTCGAGGCATACGAGATACACGGCAATAATTTCGTCAAGCTCCGAGATATCGGGAAGATTGTGGATTTCGGCGTCACCTATGACGGCGCTACCAACACCGTCCACATCGCCCCTGATTCTCACTACATCGAAGAGGTGACCACACCTGCGCCAGCCACACCCGCCCCCTCCGTCACGCCTGCGGGCAGCTACACCATCAGCACAGACCACTGGAGCAGGGAGGACTTCTCTCAGCAGGCCAATCCAGCTGTGTTCACCGGCGTTTACGACCGGGCGCTGTACAACACCATCCGGCAGACGCTGGTGGACGGCGCTCCAGGCAATGCTCCGGCCTATACCATGGTAGCCAAAGGCAACGACTACAGCGCAGTGAAAAAGGTGCTGGGCCGCATGAACAACACCACGTGGCTGGAGCACTATGTGCCCAAAGACTTCACCAACTACTGGCAGTACCTGGACTACTTCGCCGTTACCATCAATGTCCCGGAGCAGTATAAAGCGGCCCTGGACTTCATCCAGCCCGCCATCACCCAGGTCGGCCAGCTCGGCTCGGACCGTGCAAAAGTGGAATACCTCCACGATTACCTCTGCTCCCTGCTGACTTACGATGTAAAGGCTGTCGCTGTGATTCCTCAAATTTTCGTGCCCCACAGCGGTGAATTAAAGGGTGCCTGTGGAGCTTATGCCTCGGCATTCAGCTTCTTATGCGACGCAGCCAATATCCCATGTTTTATGGTCAGCAGTTCAGATCACACTTGGAACTTGGTCTACGCGGACGGACGCTGGCTCTACGTGGACGTGAGCGCAGACGATCTGCGCCAGAACAAGGACGCCCTGCTTCTGGAGTCCTACCCCAGACACACCGATATCGCGCCGGAGGCCACAGCCTTCCTCAAAGAGCTGCTGGTTCCCGGCTCCACAAAGTAACATCCAGTCAAATCAACCTAACGAACGGCAGACCGCAAATGCGGCCTGCCGTTTTTTATTGGAAAGGAGAGCGCATGAAACATAAACTTTCGGCCAGACTCATCTCCATGCTCCTGGTGATCGCCACCCTGGTGGGCCTGCTGGTCCCCGCCAGCGCCGCCTCCCTCAGCGGCAGCGGCTCCGTCAAAATCACCCAAGCCGGCTTTGGCAACTACCTGAACAAGAAGTCCGGCGGCACTATCGGCGGCGGATACTGGACATACACCAGCAACGACGGTCTCACCGGCTCGGCATACTGTATCAATTGGGGCCTGACCGGGGTGTCCCCCTCCAAGTCCCTCACCATCCAGGAGTACAGCCGAAGCCCCCAGACCATGGGCGCTTTTGTCAACGGCTATCCCAACCGGACACTGGCTCAGTTCAAGGAGCTTCATCCCAGTGATGTCCGGGGCATTGCCCAGCTCACCGAGGACGAGTACAAGTACGCCACCCAGGTGGCGGTATGGGCCACCTGCGGCCAGATCGCCGTCCCTGGCACTTCCTTCACTGCGGGTAGCACGTCGGTGGTAGAACCCACCTCCGACGCCCGGCAGATTCGTGTCTTTGACTCCGTCAAGGCCATCCTAGCCCTGTCCGCTCACTGGGTCAAGCACCTCTACCCTGGCCTGAGTATCCGCTCCGAGGAGGATCAGGACCTCCGGGCGGTGGAGGTTATTCACAATGATGGCTTAGAAGGTGCGGCCTCCGTCAACCAAGACGGCATCAAAAAGGAAAACATCAACGGCAAAGAGTATTACACCCGCGTGATGTATGTGTCCTCCGCCACCAGCACCTGGATTGATGGCTATACCACCAAGGTATACTCCACCGACGCCCCTGCGGGCACCATCTTTGTGGCGGAAAACAATTCGCCGTTGGAAACTGTCCAGGAAAACGGGGCCACCTGCTACAAGGTGAGCACCCAGAAGAACCGCAGCACCAGCCTCAACTCCAACGGCGAGGAATACTACGGTACCTTTAAGGTCTGCATTCCTGTGGACAACGTGGCTGACGAAGGCTCCTTCACCATCAAGGCCAGCGGCGGCGCGGCCCAGTTCAACCTGTATCTGGCCAACAACCCCTCCGCCACCGAACAGTCTTACATCATTTCCGACCCCGGCTACACCACTCTGGAGGCGTCCGCTCCCTTCAAGTGGAGCAAGACTGGCACCGAGGACGGCTCTGCCAGCCTCCAGATTGTCAAGACGGGTCCGGGCGGTGGTCCGCTGGAGGGTGCTGAGTTTACCCTCACCGGCGACAAGGGCACCACAGTCACCGGCACCAGCGACCGCAACGGCCAGGTGATCTGGACCGACCTCCCCGCCGATGAAAAATTTACCCTGACCGAAACCACAGCCCCGGAGGGCTGTCAGCCCATCGCGCCCATGAACATCACCCTCACCGCCGGGCACACCAATTACGTCACCGTACCCAATGAGGCGGAAAAGGGCTTTACCGTCAAGAAGGTGGACGCCCAGAACAAGGCCAGCCTGCAGGGCGCGGTATTCCGTTTTGAGCAGATCGACGGCAGCTACGTCACCACCGGCATCACTGGCTTCGACGGCATGATCTCCTTCGAGGGGGACGAGCTCCCCTACGGGTCCTATCGTGTGACGGAGGAATCCGCACCGGAGGGCTACTTGAAGGATACCAGGGTCGAAACCGTGGAATGGACCGGAGAAAAGGACGTTCTGCTCACCTTTGAGGACGTCCGGGAAATGCGGCTCATTATCTTGAAAAAGGATCAGAACGGGATTTCTCTGGAGGGGGCTGTCTTTGACATTTATGGCGATGGCAAATACCTCACCTCTGTGACCACCAATCAGGCGGGCGAGGCATACGTCACCGGCATCAAGGCGGAAATGTACATCGAGGCCATTGAGAAAGCCGCTCCCGAGGGCTATGTGCTGGACCGCACCTCCCACAGTGTGCATATTGACCCCTACAATCCCGCTATTGAGGACGATCCGGTCCTGACCATAGTCAACCAGTCCAAGCCCTCCCTGCGGATCATCAAATATGACCGTGTCAGTGGAGCTGGACTGTCCGGCGTCACCTTCGAGATTTACAAAGACGCCGAGCTGTTTGACACCAAAACCACACCGGAAAACGGGATCATTGAGCTGTTTGACCTGGACCCCGGCACCTATTTGGTAAAAGAGGTGTCCAGCGACGATGCCCACATCGTCACCACCACCCCCCAGCAGATTGAATTGAAAGCAGGCCAGACTGCTACGCAGGAGCTGGTCTTTTTTAATGACCTCAAGCCTGGGATGCACCTTATCAAGGTGGACAGCGCCGACCTTTCCAAGCCCATCGCCAACGCGAAATTCAAGTTCACGGCGGTGGATGGTAGCTGGGGGCCCGAGGAGCTGACCACCGGGGTGGACGGCACCATCGACCTGTCCAAGCTGCCCACAGGCGCGTATGTGGTGGAGGAGCTGGAGTGCCCCGGCTATGTGATTGATGACTTCCAGCGCATCATCGAGCTGAAGCCCAACGAGACGGCCCAGTTTGTGTTCACCAACAGCAAGCTCCCCTCCCTCCTGCTCACGAAAACCAGCTCAGACGGCTCCCCGCTGGAGGGCGTTTCTTTCCGGCTGGCGAAGATCGAGGACGGCTCCCGTTACCTGGACCGCACCACCGACAGCAAGGGTGAGATTCTGTGGGAGGGCCTGGAACCGGGTGTGTACTCCTTGAAGGAAACCGCCACGGTAAACGATCACATCCTGGACCTGAGAGAATACCATGTGGAACTGTTTCCGGGGAAAACCAGCACTATCGTGTTGGAAAACCACAAGCGGCCCAACCTCATCGTCTATAAAAATGACGCCGACACTGGGGAGCCGGTTGAGCACACGATTTTTACGGTCCGGGCGGCGGACGGCCACTCTGTGGACGAAATTGAAACGGACAGCACAGGCCGAGCGGTCTTGGAAAACCTGCTCCCCGGAGTCTACGAGATTACTGAAAAGTCGGTTCCGTCGCCTTACCTGCCGGACGCCCCCAGCCAGCTGGTGACGCTCTACCCCGACCGGGATCATACCGCCTACTTCAAGAACCACAAGCGGCCCATCATTGAGATTGTCAAAGAAAACGCGGTCACTTATGAGCGGCTGGCCAACGTTCCCTTCCGGGTCTGGTATGCCAGCAACAACACGACCACCGGCGAATTCAACGACCTGGGCGTGTTCTACACGGACGAGAATGGCCGCATTGAGCTGGACGGCACCAAGATGGGCACCCTGGGTCTGCGGGACGGCTGGTTCCGGGTTCAGGAGCTGGAACCCCTGAAGGGTTTTGCCAAGGCGGACCCCGACACCCAGGAAGCGTTCATCCCCGCAGGCCAGGGGCACACTTTTGTGTTCCGCAACCAGCCCCTGTCCGCCATCTGTGTCTGGAAGTACGATAGCGAACATCCCAATGTTGCCATTGAGGGGGCGGTATTCCAGATCCGCTACCTGTCCGGCAACACCTCCGGCACGGGCGGCACCGTGATCGGCACCTTCCGCACTTCGGCTAATGGCTCTTTCACAGCAACTGGGTTGGCTAAGGGCACCTACATCGTAGAGGAGCTGTCCAGCGACGGCTCTCATGTGATCGACACGCCGCCCCAGACGGTCTACCTCTCCGGTGAGGAGCAGGAAGTCATTCATGTCTATTTCAGCAACAGTCCCATGGGCAGTTTGCTGGTGAAAAAGGTGGACGCCAACGACGGCTCTCCGCTCAGTGACGTTGAATTTTTCGTGACCACCAGCGACGGCACCGTAGTGGGCGACGCCAACGGCAAGTTTGTGACGGACAGCGCCGGAACCTTCACCGTCAGCGGCATCGAGCCGGGGAAGACACTGATCGTCAAGGAAACCCGCCAAAAAACCGGGTACATCCTGGACGATGTGCCCCAGACGGCAAAAATCAGCGCTGGGCAGACTGTGACCCTGGAGTTCAGAAACAAAAAGCAGGGAAATCTCATCATTTACAAGCTGTCCAGTGTGGACAAGTCCCCGTTGGAGGGGGCGCAGTTCAAGATCACCTACGCGAACGGTCAAGTGGTGGACTCGGCGGATGGCAAGCTGTCCTCCAACGGCCTGTACACCACCAACGCGGAGGGGCAGATCATTCTCTCCAACGTCACCGGCACCATCATCTGTACGGAGGTAGCCAGCCCAGAAGGCTACGCCATCGACCCCAACACCCGCAGCCAGACGGTGGTTGTCAACCCCGGCGACGACACGCAGAGCCTCTATTTTTATAACAATCCCCTGTGTTCCCTCACGATCTCGAAGGTGGATTCGCTCACCGGTAAGCCGATCCCCAACACCACCTTCACCGTGAAATACGCCAGCGGGGAGCTGATCGGGCGTTATACCACCGGACAGGACGGAACTGTGACCGTCAGCGGCCTCCTGCCCGGTTCCACGGTGGTAGTAACTGAATACAAGGTGCCGGACACTCATGTACTCAACACCACGCCGCAGACCATCACCCTTAAAAGCGGCGCCAATACCGTGACCAGCGGCTCCGGAACCAACGCCGGGACAACTCCCGGTGGCAACACCGGCACCGGCGGCAACAACCTGGATTTTGAAAACGACCCCAAGATGACCCTCACCATCCGCAAGTACATCAAGGGGACGGATTATGAGCCGTTGAAGGGCGTTTGCTTCAAGGTGGTTGACGGCTACGGAAAGCCCATCGGCACCAATAACGGGGTGTACTACACCAATAGTGCCGGTGAAATCGTCCTGGAGGACCTGGAGCCCGGCACCACTGTGACCGCGCGTGAAATATCCACAGTGGAGGGCTTTGTGCTGGACGGCGAGCCTCAAACCATTACGATCCAGGCGTCTAAAAAGCCCCAGGAGCTGATTTTCTGGAACGAAAAGGCCGGTTCCCTGGTCATCCAAAAAAAGAGCAGCCTGGACGGAAGCCCGCTGGCCGGGGTGCAGTTCCTCTTGACCTATGCGGACGGCAGCTATGTTGATGCGAACAATGGCCACACCAGCAGCAAGGGGCTGTATGAGACGGATGCCGCGGGTGAAATTCGGATCAGTGGAATCACAGGCACCGTCATCGTCAAGGAGCTCAAGACCTTGTCAGGTTATACGATTGACCCCGCCACCTGCACCCAGACGGTTCAGATCAATCCCGATGACTGTCAAACCCTGGTTTTCTACAACACGCCCATCGGGAATTTCGAGCTGATCAAGGTGGTGGAGGGGAACGAGAGCAAGCGCATCCCCAACGTGACCTTCGAGATCCGCCGCGTCTCAGACGGCGGGCTGGTGGATACGATCACCACTGGCAGCGATGGCCGGGCCACCCTCCAGCTGGACGCGGGAAACTACTACGCCGTTGAGACGAAATGCCCCTCGGAGTACAAGCTGGACAGCACACCCCACTACTTCACCATGAAGGACGATGGCAAAGGCACCACGCTGACGGTAAGCAACGAGGCTTTCTCCGGCATTATCCTCCACAAGATAAATTCCGTCACGAAAGAGGGAATTTACGGGGTAAAATTCCTGGTCTATGACCAGAACAAGAACCCCATCGGCGAGTACACCACTGACGACCAGGGTTACATTTACATCGACGATCTCACCGTACAGGGCAAGGGTCGGCTGTATATCCGTGAGCTGGAGGCCGCCCAGGGCTATGAGCTGGATAAGGAGTACAAGACCGTCTACGTCCAGCCCGGTAAGACCATTGAGATTGAGTGGGAAAACGTTCCCATCACCGGGCAGTTCCAGATCTATAAGTACGCTGCCGAGTATAATGAGGTCACCGGCACAGCGGCGGGCGCGCCCTTGAAGGGCGCGGTCTATGAGATCAGCGAGGCGCGTAGCGGTAAAGTGGTGGACTACATCACCACCGACGCCAGGGGTGTGGCCGCTTCCAAGCCCCTCCCTCTGGGCAGGTACAAAATTGTCGAGGTGACCGCCCCGGCCTATTGGCAGCTCAGCGGCACCATTTTTGACGAGACGCTGGAGTATTCCGGCCAGATCATCAAGCTGTCCGACTACGACAAGCCCTCCAACCTGGGCGTCACCATCACCAAGCGGGGCAACGCCGAAGTGCTGGCAGGCAGCCAGATGCGGTACGACATTACGGTGGCCAACACCAGCAATGTCGCGCTGGAGAATTTCTACTGGCATGACCGCATTCCCACCGATGCCACACGGGCCACGGTGCTCACCACCGGCACCTACAGCGCACGGCTCAACTACCGGGTGCTGTATAAGACTAACTACACCACGGCCTATCAGGTGCTGGCATCCAACCTGCTCACCACCAGCAGCTACTCCTTCAGCCTGAACGCCATCCCCATGCAGGCGGGCGAGTACGTCACAGACGTCTATTTTGACTTCGGAAAGGTCCCCGTGGGCTTCCAGTCCACCGCCAATCCCACGCTGACGGTCCAGGTTCTTGGCTCCATCGCCAATGGCTATCAGATCATGAACCGTGCCGACGTGGGCGGTAAGTACCAGGGCACCTGGCAGACCGCTCAGGCGACCTGGCTTACCATTGTGCGTAAGCTGACGCCCACCTACGTCCCCACCCTGCCCAAGACAGGGTATTAAGCATCAGCGGGGCGGCTCTCCTGAGCCGCCCCGCTCCACTTCAACGCATACCCGGCAAGAGGTCATTCCGCATCCCGCACGTCGATGACCTCGCCCTCCACCACGGCGGCGCGGGCCAGCTTGGCCAGCCGGTGGATGCTCCACAGGTCGGACACGCTCTCATAAATGAGGATGACGCCGATGATCTGGAGAAGCAGCTCGGCGAACAATCCGGGGTTAAAAACCACGATGGCCCCAAGGATCAGAATTAACACATCGACAGCAAAGGGAACCCACCATTGAGGGAAGCCTGCCACGCGCAGCTCGTAGTCCCGCCGCAGGCTCATGACCCCGTCCACCAGGATAGCAACACCCAGGATGACGGAGATGATGTCACTGATACGGGTGGGCTGGACGATGGCATAGATGCCGAAGGCCGCGCAGATGACGCCGACGATCAGCCCGATCAAGGAGCCGCGCTCTTTGCCGAAATAGCCGATGATGTTGAACAGGCCGTAGGCTGTGAGCACGGCGGCCACAATATAGCACAGGATCAGGTTACTGGTGTGGGGCCAGATCAGCAGCGCTATGCCAAGAAACAAAAAGAGCAGGGACGCCAGGATCAGGCTCCATTTAAGGTCTTTGAGCAATTCTCTCATGTGTTAATTCCTCCTATCAAAAGGACACGGTGAGCTGCATCTTGAACCGGGTCTCCCCATATACGGCGTGGGGGATGTCCTTGGGCATGACCAGCGTTTCGCCTTCGTTCAAATGGAACATCTCGCCGCCCACGGTAAAGCGGCCCGCACCCTCCAACACAGTGACCATGGCGTCTCCGCCCGCCGCATGGGTTGAAATTTCCTCGCCCTGGTCAAAGGAAAAGATGGTCATGCTCACATGCTCGTTCTGCACCAGCGTCTTGCTGACCACCTGGCCCTCCTGGTAGTCCACCAGCTCCTTCAGCTTCAGGGCCGTCTGTTTTTGAATGTTTTTATACATGGCGCAACCTCCGTAATTCTTTGTGGTCCTATGATGCCCCTTCGCCCAGATTGAATTGCGCGTCATGGGCCATTTGCCCGGTCACGAAGTCAAACAGCTTCACTTTGAAAGAATCGTTGTCATTCAGCGCCGCAAACACCCGGTTCACCTGTTCTTTGGGCGTTTCCCCCTGCTTGGCGGGGAGATGGACCGACATCAGAAAATTGGTGGTCAGTCCGCCCTCCTGGCGGGCCCACACGTTCCCAACCAGCTCGTTTCGGTCCGCCGAACTTTCCCCGTATTCCACAATAATGTCCACGATCATCTGGCTGTCGATTTGCAGCGCCGTAGCGGGCAGGCGAAAGGAAAAGGAGCTGAGCATGGAGATCTCCGTCTCCACCAGGTTAGGAAACCGGGGCGCTTCGGCGCATTCCTCCCGGATCAGCTCCGCCATGCGGGCGGCAAATTCCTCCTGCTCTATCTCATTGGCGGGCCGGACAACGTGCTTTCCACAGTCCGGGCACTGGTCCGTTTCCTTGGTCCGGCTGAACAGGAAGCCGCAGTTATCACAAGTAAGTACCATTTCAATCACCGCCCCCATTATAGCAGGGGCGGTATGCTTTTACAAGGGAGTGATTTCCATAGAACCGACATACCCCGCCTTGGACCGCGCCGCGTTTCTGATTGAGCGCGCCTGCGTACCCCTGTATTATCCCCCGTCCTACTGCGCCGAGGCCGCCCAGTTTTGGGCCATGCTGGAGGCGGCCCGTCAGAGAAGCGTCCCGCAGGAACACAGTGGAGAATGCGCAGACAGGCGCTAAATCTTTTTCTGCTTCGGAGCAACACTGTCATAACTCAGCTCCAGCAGCGGGTAGATGTCCTCGTCTGGAACGGTATCGTCCAGGATGACAGATACACACGAGCTTTTGCTCATGTGGTAGGCCGGAAAATATCCCTCCTGGGCCAGCAGTGAGCCTACCATAATAGGTCCGCATTTCACATCCATCACATCCACAAGCTCGTCCCCATCCAGTTCAAGACAGCGCCGGGGGATATCCATGACGGCGGCGAACCACTTCTTGCTGGCGGGCTGCCGGAAAATGGCGTAGTTCGGATATTTCTTCCACAGGTATTCCGGCTCCGTCCCGTATCTGTCCTGCACATACTGCATGATCCGTTGGCGCTGTGAGACCTGTCCCATCTATAAACCACCCTGTTCCGTTCGTTTTCAACCATCATAACAAATATGCCGCCAGTTTACAAGCGGCGGTAAAAGAAGGAGAAACTTCATGAAAACAAATCATTTCTGGGGGCGGCTGTGCCCCCGCCTGCCCCGGCTCTATATCGGAACCATGACGGCGCTCACGATGTGCGCCGTCCTCGCCGTCCCGGCCTTCGCCGCCACCAACGCAAGCGGCAACGATATGTGGTCGGTGGCCCAAAACATCATCGTGGACGTGTACAACCACATCGCCGGGATCAGCACAGCCCTGGCCGGGCTCATGTCCGCCGTGGCGGTCATCGGCGTGAAGCTGTCCGGCAACCAGCACAAGTCGGACCAGGCATGGGACTGGCTCAAGCGCATCTGGGTAGCATGGGCCATCATCAACGGCATCGGGGCCTTCATCGCGTACATCACCCCGCAGTTCGCCGGTTTCAATACCCTGACGCCATCCTGACGACCAGCCATGCTTGAACTGATTTTCCAGGGCTTTTTCGAGTGGATCTATGGCCTCCTGGTGGAAATCTGGGAATTTATTGCCGAGGGCCTGCTGGACATTATGGGCCTGGATTTCGCTTATCTGCAAAGCCACATCCCAGTGATCGACAAAATGTCCCAGATACTGCTGGCGGTGGGCTGGGCGCTGCTGCTGGGCAATCTGGTATTCCAGGCATTAAAAAGCATGGTGGCAGGACTGGGGTTTGAGGGCGAAGACCCCAAGCTGCTGTTCTCCCGCACCTTTGTGTTTGCCTTCCTGCTGCTGGCCAGCCCGCAGATCTGCCGCATCGGCCTGGACCTCACCTCCAACATCATGGCATTGCTCAGAGTGCCCAACGCCACCGACGTGGAGCTGGTCAGCGACAGCGCGTTTGGGAGCCTCGGCGCAGCTTGGCTGCTGGCTATCCTATGCAGCCTCATCGTCATGTTCAAGGTGCTGAAGCTGCTGGTTGAAATCGCGGAACGGTATGTGATCCTGGCCATGCTCACCATCACCGCGCCCCTGGCCTTCGCCATGGGCGGGAGTAAAAACACAGCGCCCATTTTTTCGGGCTGGTGCCGGATGTTCGGCAGCATGTGCCTGCTCATGGTCACCAATCTGGTGTGCTTCAAAATGCTGTTCTCGGTGGTGTCCACCGTGCCCTCGGGGCTGGATGTGTTTCCGTGGATGGTGCTGATCTTTGCAATCGTGAAGGTTGCGCACAAATCGGACGCCATCATCACCCGCATCGGGCTGAATCCGGCCATCACCGGCGCGCCTGGGCGCACTCTGCCCGGTATGCTGGCCTATACCGTGGTCCGCACCGCAGTGAGCCAGGTGGCAAAGGGCGTGGGGAACGGCGGCAGCGGCGGGAAATCTGCCAAAGTCTCCGCCGCTGGTCCCAAAGCTGGAAGCGGGAGCCCATCCGGCAGCACCTGGTCAAGATTTTCCAGTCCCAACTATGGAGGGCGGAGCGCCAGTCAACAGAACTCGTCCAGCCACAGATCCGCACAACAAGGCGGTGCTCAACAAACCTCCAGCCAGCAGAGCAGCGCCAGCCATGGGACCGCCCAGCAAACCAACATCTGGCAGGAAAATACGTCCCGTTTTGCCACACAGCAATCACCCGGCGGAAGCACGACAGTCAACAGCTCCAGTCAGAGCGGCCCCCGGGGCGCACAGGGCCAGCAGACCAGGCGCAGCTCTGTGCCGCCTGGGACCCGCCGCTCTCCCAGCCATGTGCCGCCTACAGGCAGTACGGCCCAAGCCCCCGGCACATCGAATCCTCAGACAACGCAGGGACAGCCCGGCGCGTCTGCGCCCAAGCAGCCCAACAGTCCCCGTCCCGGTGCGGCAGGAACCGCCGTTCCAAAGGGTGGGGCGTTTGACGCCGCCAAATCCCATCCCGGCGCCGCAGGAACATCGGTCAGGAATACCACGCCGAAGCAGCCAAACGCTCCCAGGGCCGGTTCCGCAGGAACCTCGCCCAAGGGCGGCGCGGCAAGAGCGCCGGGCAGTTCTACCCAAACAAACAATATCCAGCCCGGTCCGGCAGGAAGTCCCTCCAAGGGTACGCCGCCCAAACAGCCGAAGGGCGCTCAACCCGGTCAGGCAGGAACGGGAACACACGCTCAGTCCACCCGCTCCACGCATATGGCCTCGCAGGTTATGGGTGGAAGCACGGTGAACAACAGCACCCAGACCAACGCAGCCGTGGGCAGGGGTTCCACCGGGACCACAGCGCCCCGCCAGCCCCATCCGGGCGGCCCCGCTGTTTCAACCCCTTCACCGAAACCGGGTAAAGCACGATCCACCAAACGGGAAAATACGGGCGAAGCTCCCAAAACACCAGCTGCTCCGTCCGCCCCTGCTGCGCCCCAGCCCGGCTCCGCAGGAAAGCCGTCCCGCAGCACCCAGCGGCCGTCCGATTTCGCACCCCGGCCCGGCAGGAATGCTCCCCCGGCCACATCGGCGCCCCCGACGGGCGGCACATCCTCCAGCACGGTCCGGCAGGAACACACTTCCAGTTCCAGCCGCACGACGGTGAACAACACATCTTCCAACCCTGCCCGGCAGGAACATCGAAAATCCGCCGCGCCCACATCTCCTTCCATGAAGGGCGGCGCTCCCAATGTCCGACCCGGCCCGGCAGGAACCGCGCAGACGGGCAAACAGGCGGCCAGCACAAAACGTCCGGCCGCTCATTCGCCGAAGCGGGCGAACCCCGTCCGCCGCCCACCGCCTCGCAATCAGGGAGGGCCCGGCCATGGATGAAAACGAACAGCGCGGCGGTGAAATGGCCAGGGCGGCGGCGCATATTCTGACTGCCCTGGCTGCCACCGGGCCAAAAGGCGCGGCGGTGGCCGCCGCTGAGGAGGCCGCGCCCTTTCTAGTCAAGCTGGTGGCCGGGGTGCTGGCGTTTCTTCTGCTGATCCCCATGCTGGTGTTTGCGGCCGTGCCCAATATGTTTTTTGGTTATGAGGGTTCCAGCAACCAGGACATTACCCAAATGACCCAGCAGGCGATGGCGGTAGGCGGCGCTTACATCAGCCTGGAGGATATTGAACAGCTCCAGGTGGACGCCATTGTCTCCAAAATCGTAGAGGACTACGAGGACGACGACATTGACATCGACGAGGTAAGGCTCAGAAGTTCCTTTGACAGGGAGGATCTAAACTGGTTCATTGCCATCAACTCCGTCGCCTGCCGCCAGGACCTGGACGCAATCAGCGTCGATGAGATTCGTTCGTTCTGCACAGCCCGGCTAAGCTATGAGCACTCATTATCAAGCATTCTCGGCGGTGAGGAGCCTAAAACGGTTCTGAAGGTGACGCTGAAACATCTTGACCCGGATCAGCTCATGGATGACTTAGACTTTGATGAGGAGGCCAAAACCTGGGCGGGGGCCATCTATGAAGTGCTGTCGGGGAGCAATGCCCTTGAGGAATACGCCGCTTATTATGAGCAGTACCGGCCCAGCTACAGCGGCGACCCGTCTGGCCCCTCCGGTTCCGGCGGGGAGCATGGCCCCAGCTATGGCAACGATATCGACATATCCCGGTTTGTCAGCCCCGGCACGAAAAATAACAAGGACCTGGCCGCCTACGCCATCCAGGCCTGGGAAAACAACTGGGGCTACGTCTGGGGCACCTACGGCAGCATCCTGACGGAATCCCTGCTTAGCTACAAAATACAGCAGTACCCGGACGGCGTGGGCCAGTACGCGGGCTTCATCCGCTCCCACTGGCTGAACCGCCGTTGTACAGACTGCGTGGGGCTCATCAAGGGCTATGGCTGGCTGGATGCTTCCACCGGGGCCATCCGCTACGGCACCAACGGGATGCCGGATTACGGCGCCAACACCATGTACCGCGCCGCCGTCAACGCCGGGGTGTCGGGCCAGGATTACGGACCTATCAGCACCATGCCGGACATCGTGGGCCTGGCGGTCCATATGGACGGCCACATCGGGGTGTACATCGGCAACGGCTACGTGATCGAGGCCGCCAACACCTCCACCGGGGTCATCAAGACCCAGCTGGCGGGCCGGGGCTGGGCAGAGTGGTGCAAGATCCCCTACATCAACTATTTGGAGTGAACGCTATGGAGAAGGAAACCAATTTACGCGCCCTGCGGCACCGGCATGGGGTCTGCCTGACGGAGCTGGCCGATGCCTGCGGGCTGTCCAACCAGTATCTCAGCCGGGCGGAGCTGGGCCTGATTCCGCCTACGCCCCGGCTGGAAAAGCAGCTTTTGTGTGCGGTGGAGACGGTCATTGCCCACCGGGCCAGCACATCCCAAGCCCTGGCAAAAGAGCTTCAGCCCCTGAAGGGCCGCCTGCTCCAGCCTGTGGAGGTGGCCCGGCGTGAATAACGAGACCTATTACATCCCCGCCAATTTTACCGACGCGGGTCGGGTAATGGGGATGTTTGAGCTTCGCAACCTGGTGGAAGCGGTCATCCTGACCCTGCCCGTGCTGTATTTCTGCCTTGTGCTGCTGCCATTCGAGCTGACCACGAAAATCACCGTCACCCTTATCATCGTGGTGCCCCTGGGTGGCTTTGGCCTCATGGGGATCAGCGGCGACAGCCTCACCCGCTGGGTGGGCATCTGGTGGCGCTGGCGGCGGGCGCGGAGGCTCATGACTTATCGAGGAGGAAAAAGCTGAAACATGAATTTGAAACAACTGCTGTTCGGCGGCGGGGCAGGCGCTCCCGCCGCCGAGCCTTTTCGGGACGGCATCCAGGCGTGGCTTCCCATCAAGAACATTGTGGGCGGCGTGGCGGTCACGAAAGACGGGCGCTTCGTCAAAATTCTGGAGGTGCTGCCCGTGAACATCTACCTGAAATCCCCCAACGACCGGGAGAACATCATATCTTCTTACGCCGCCTGGCTGAAGATCGCGCCGGACGATTTGCAGATCGAGGCCCGCACACTCCCCGCCGATACGGCGGACTATGTGGAGCGGATGAAGCAGTACGCCGCCCACGAGCCCAACGAGTCCTGCCGGGAGATGATCGAGGACAACATCAGAGAAATCGGCCAGGGCGTGGCCAGCGACGCCCTGCGGCACCGGTTTTTCCTGATCTTCCAGTACGAAAGCCGCATGAGGTCCAAGGGCCATTCCACCGCCGCCATCGTCCAGCGGCTGAACGAGGAGGCGGACACCGCCCGGCGGTATCTGGACGGCTGCGAGCTGGAGGTGCTGGAACCCAGCTTTATGGACGACTTTGTTTTGAAGCTGCTGTACGAGATCATCAACAAGCGGACCAGCCGCCGGGTGCAGCTCCCGGAAGGCGTGTTCGACATGACCACCGCCGTCCACGGCGTTTTCGAGGAGTGATGGATATGCAGAAGAAGAAACCGGCCAAAGGTGGGGCCAAAACCGCCGCCAAGAAGAAGCCTCTGCTGAAAAAAGAAGATGGATCGGAAAAGTTTTCGTTGAAACGCCTGCTGTTCGGCGAGGAAAAGCCCGACCTGTCCGAACTGGAGGCGGGCTCCACCACTATCCTGGACATCCTCTCCCCCACCGCCATCGACACCAAAAGCCGGGACTACATCCTGGTGGACGGGGTGTACCACGCCTACCTCTACGTGGCGGGGTACGGCTACTCCACCACCGTGGGCTCCTGCTGGCTGGCCCCGCTGGTGGAGGCCGGAGAGGGCGTCAGCCTCGGCTTCACGGTCAAGCGTCAGAGCAAGGAGAAGATCCTCTCCAAGATCTCCCAGACCACCATGGTGAACCGCTCCCGGATGCGGGACGTGGGGGACACCCGCCAGGACTATGAGGAGTTGGACAGCGCGATCAATTCCGGGCTGTATTTGAAGGACGCCATGAACCGGCAAAACGAGGACTTCTACTATATGCACACGCTGGTGGAGGTGACGGCGGACGACCCGGAGACGCTGGAACAGCGGGTGACGGCGGTGGAAAAGCTGTGCGTGTCCATCGACATGATCGCCCGCCGCTGCGACTACAAAAACGAGCAGGCGTTCCTTTCGGCGCTCCCCCTGCTGTCCCTGGACCCGGACGTGGAGCGCAAATCCCGGCGCAATGCCCTGACCTCCGGCGTGGCCGCTGCCTTCCCCTTTGCCTCCTATGAGCTCAGCGACCGCAACGGCATTTTCCTGGGGCTGAACCTCTACAACCGCTCCCCGGTGTTCCTGGACCCCTACGACGACTACAAGTACACCAACGGCAACTGCTGGATCGGCGGCTCCTCCGGCGCGGGCAAGACCTTCACCCTGCAATGCCTGGGCGGTCGGCTGCGACAGCAGGGGCGGCGTGTCATCTTCATCGTGCCCAAGAAGGGCCATGAGTTCCGGCCCCTTTGCGAGCTGCTGGGCGGGCTGTACTTGCGCCTGTCCCCGTCCTCCAGGGACTGTCCCAATATCATGGCCATTCGTCGCCGGTCCCTGGACAGCTACGCCGGCCTGCGGGACATGGCCGCCCGGGACGATTCGGTGCTGGCGGACAAGATTTCCCGGCTCATCATCTGGTACTCGCTCCAGAAACGTGACCTCTCTGATGAGGACAAGAACCTGCTGGATTCCTCCCTGGTGGAGTGTTACCGGCGGTACGGGATCACCTTTGACAACGCCACCATCACCGATGAGAATAATGAATTCGTGGAGATGCCCATTTTGCCGGATTGGTACGACGTGCTGATGAAGAATCCGGACACCAAGCATCTGGCGGTGGTGTTGGCCCGGTACGTCACCGGCTCGGCCTCCGCTATGGGACAGCGAAATGACATCGACCTGGACAACAAGTACATCGTGCTGGACACCTCCGGGATGCCGGACGACCTGCTTCTGCCCGGTATCTTCTGGGCCACCGATATTGCCAACGACCTCATCATGGACGCGGGCAGCGACCTGTCCGCCCTGATTGCCGACGAGCTGTGGTCCCTGGTTGGGGCCAACTCCAACCCTTTGGCGGCGGGCTTCGTCCAGGAGATGGTGAAGACCATCCGCGGCCTGGGCGGCATCGCCATCACCTCCACCCAGGGGATGCAGGACCTGTTTGGGCTGGACGGCGGCAAATACGGCAAAGGCATTTTGGATTCCAGCCGCATCAAGCTGGTGATGCAGATGGAGGAGCAGGAGGCCCGGTTGATCCAAAACGTGCTCAACCTGTCCGAGGATGAAGTACGGCAGATCACCCGGTTCCGCCGGGGCGAGGGGCTGCTGTGCATCGGCTATAACCATGTGCCCGTGCAGTTCCACGCCACCCAGAAGGAATACGACGCCATCACCACCTCTCCCACCGACCTGCGAACTCGGAGGAAGGAGGGCGGCGAATGAGTTTCCGACAGGACGCCTCCAAGCTTCAGCGGTTGGCCAACAACGCCTTTTGCCAGACCGGAGTGTTGGCTGCCCTGGCAGACAGCGGGCAGGCTGACCCGGACAAGCTGCAAAAGGCATTGGAGCAGACGGCGGCGCTGTTTGAATCCTCTGCGCTGGAGGTGCGGAAGCTGTGCGAGAAGTACAGCACCGGCGCCGGGGGCTACGGGTCCCGGCCCGTTCTCCCGCCCATGGAGGTCGCCGGGTCGGTGGAACTGCTGGGGTACAACTGGCTCCACATCACGCTGAACACCCTGCTGCCCCACTGCCGCTTCCAGCCCCCGGAATGGCTCAGCGACACCATCCGCCGCCTGCTGGATGACTACGAGGCCCAGGGGTGCAAGCTGCCCTTTTTTAACCGGGCGCTGCTGGTGATCGACGAGCATACCGGGAGTAAGGGCCGCCACATCTTCGACCAGGACAACAAGGGGTACAAGGCCGTCTCCAATGCCATCAAGGGCAGGCTCATCCCGGACGACGACCAGCACACGCTGGGCCTGGCGCTGTTGTCCGCTGAGAGTGAGCTGGATGTGTGCCACATCACCCTGCTGGACCTGTCCGACGCGGCGGACTTCTTTGCGTTCCACTCTGGGGACTATGAGGTCAAGCATTTTTACAGCGGCGGGTGGAACTGAATTGTCCAAAAAAGTGACCGGGACACCCATCAGATACCCGTCAGATTCAGGGCCTTTGGGGCCGGTTGGAGCGGCTCCACCTGAGCTGATGGGTGTCTGCCTCCGGAAAGCGTTGAAAACAAAGGCTTTTTCAAGGAGGATGTGAGTCCACATTTTACAAAAAGCTGACTTCTAAGGGGAGCCATCAGATTGGCTCCCCTTAGCGGTCTTGGGGAAGCGCCGAAAAAGTTCTTGCGCCGGAACCGGCGCAAGGGCGTTTTCGGCGCACGCAGGAACACAGTTTTAGGAGGATTTTGCTTTATGCGGAAACTGAAATTTTTCCTGGCGGCGGCATTGATTTTGTGCGCTGTCTGCCTGATCGCGCATGGGGTGGAGTGGGTGAACGACACACCCGTAAACCCGGACGGGCCCATCAATGTTCCCTTGGACGGGGCCAGGTACATCCCCATGGTGGGAGACACGGTCTACTGTGATGACGGCACTGACTACCAAATCCTTGGCATCGGCGGCTATCCCGACTGCGGCCCACTCCCTTCCGTGCCACAGGAGTGGCCTCGGGATGAACTGCCGGAGAGAGAGGCTATCCACTACAAGGACGGATCAGGGGATTACCTGTTCATGCAGAACATATACGAAACCCTTCGCATGGCATACACGGTCTGTGGCGGGGATGGGAGCGCAAAACCGCTCCATGTCCGCTTGACTGTTCCGGAAGATATTCCTTCTGACGCTTTCTCCCCATATGACCCAAAGCGCGTCAGTACCCAGGTTGATGCCAGGCGCGACGGTATCGTCTGTGTGGAGGCGTGGGATATGTTCAAGGACGGCGTATACTATAAAACCTTATACGAGATCGGTGTTGACTGGAGGGAGGCGGGGCACAAGTGATCCTCAGCCAAAGAGATGTGGACGCCCTGCGTCTGCTGTGCTGGTGCCAGTTCATCAGGCCGAAGGATTTGCGCGGCGTGGTCACAGAAGCGGAGCGGAAGAATCTGGTGGGCCTGGGACTTGTCCGCATTCATGAGAAGAGCGGAGCCCTTCTGCTCACCAGCAAAGGCGCGCTGCTTCTGGAGCGTCTGCTGGACGGCGCGATTCCCCAGATGTCCCGGGCTTATCACACACCGCTGATTGAGCGGCGTATCCGGGTATCCCGGCTGGCGGTGACAGCCTACCACAGCGGTGTGAACCTTTTCACTCTCACGCCGGAAGAACTGGAAAGCCCCGTCTCCATGTTTCTCCCCACCATTACCCGAAGCAAAGGCTCTAACCCCTGGGGCAGCACACGGGTAGCGGCCATCGCCCACCTGGGAAACAGCTTCTATGCCATGCACTATGTCTGCCCCGGCATCGGCAAAGTGGCGCTGATGGACGAATTGGCGGCGTTCTCCAACCAGACGGCCCGGTTCCGCAATGTGGAGCGGGCTTTTATTTTCGCTGGGGACAGCTATCGGCATATACTTACTGAACTGGAACGTCCCCCGGACAAGGAGGACGCCAAGCTGCTGGGCTATGGAGGCGTGTACCGCTGTCTCCAGCTGCCCATTCACCTGCTGCCCTGTGACGGCACCGGGGCGGTGCAGCTCCAGATCATGGCCGTACCAGGCTATCGGACCAAGCTGACGAAGGCTGCGCTGAAATCCCAATATCATCCCCCGCCCCCCGATGTGCCCGAATGGGACGCTGTCTTTCAAGGCGCACCTTTTGTGCTGGCGGCGGACATGGACTTGCGGCGGGTGGACAACGCCATCCGCGCGGCGAAAGCGGAAGGTTACGGCCAAATCGCTATGGCCGCCCTATCTGGGCAGGCGGAGCAGGTGCTGTTTCCGCGATACCGGGATACCGGGCTGGCCCGGGTTTTCGTCCTCACGTCCGACGCCATCGAAGCGGCCACCGGCAGGAAACCGGCCCCCTACAGTCCCCCGCGCACCCAATTCATGACCTCGAAAGGAGATGTGGTGGATGCCCCGCCTATCCAAACTCATCGAAAAACTTGAAAACTGGATGGAGCCGAAAATCGCGCCCTGGTATGAGCGCCACAAGAAAAAGCTGCCCCTCTATGCCGGTATTGGGCTGATTGGCTGGTATTTCTACGGGATGTTCCTCAACTCCCTGCGCCTGGGAACCGCCGCCACCTTCCACAAGGCCGGCGAGGAGGTGGCGGAGAGCATTTGGGTATTCAACCCTTTCCGCAACTGGTTCACAGTGCTCACACCCTACGGTCTGGCTGTGACCGCTGTGATCGCGCTGCTGGTCTGCCTTATCACCCGAAAGGGTTTCAACTGGTTTGCCGGAAACAAGATCACCCATGACCCGCGGGGCTTTGACATCGTGGCCGACGCTACTCACGGTTCCTCTGGGTTCCTCACCCGGAAGGAGATGGACTGCTTTCTGGAGGTGGGCGCCGTCTCAGAGGTAAAGGGCATGATGTTGGGCAAGATCAAGAAGCGGCCGGACGACCCGAACAAATACGCCCTCTACGCCGCCCACCGCATGGTGGCCGGAGACAACAACAATCTGCTGTGCATCGGAGCGCCCGGCAGCGGTAAATCCCGGGGCTTCATCATCCCCTTTTTGATGGGGTGCGCCCGAAGAAAAGAGTCTGTTTTTATTACCGATCCGAAGGGCGAGCTCTTTGAAAAGCTGTCCCCCTATTTCAAAGAGCATGGGCATTATGTCAAGGCGGTGAACTTCCTGGACATGGCCCACTCGGACGGCTGGAACTGCCTGTACGGGCTGGACACGGAAACCCAGCTGGTCCAGACGGTGGCGAACACCATCATCCAGAATACCTCCGGGGCGCGGGAGGCAGACGATTTCTGGAGCCGTGCGGAATTGAATCTGCTCATGGCACTGATCCATTACGTGGTTCATCTGAAGGACGCCAACGGGAATCTGCTGCCTATCGAGAAACGCGGCTTAGGGGACGTGTACCAGATGATCGCCCACCAGAGCATCCAGGAGATCAACCGCACGCTGGCCCAGCTGCCACCGGACCATCCGGCCAAGGGACACCATGGGCTGTTCCTCAAGGCGAAGGAAAACCTGTGGGGCAGCATTGCCATCGGCTTGGGCAACCGTCTGGCTATTTTTCAGAACAAGCTGGTGGACGCCATCACCCGGAATCATGACGTGGACCTGCTGCTGCCTGGGCAGAAGCCCTGCGCCTATTTTGTCATCATCTCCGCCCAGGACAGCGCTTACCGTTTCCTCAGTTCGCTGTTCTTCTCTCTGGCCTTGCCCCGGCTGTCCGACTACGCCCGGCTGAAAGGGGAGAACGGCCGCCTGCCGGTACTGGTGAATTTCTGCCTGGATGAATACTGCAACATCGGCTACATGGAGGGCATCGCCGACGCCCTCAACAGCATCCGGGGCTTCAACATGAGCTGTCAGGTGGTGGTGCAGAGCTTGTCCCAGTGGCAGGAAAAATACCCCGGCAAGGAGTGGGAAAACCAGCTGGCAACCTTCGACCAGACGCTGTACATGGGCTGCAACGACTGGACTTCGGCAGACTACATTTCCAAGAAGTGCGGCAAGGTTACCATTGCCCAGACCAGCAGCCAACGGCCGCAGACGCCGCTGTTTGCCTCGGTATACTCCGGCGCCCGCTACTCCCAGACCAGCAGCAACACCCAGCGGGAGCTGATGCAGCCGGATGAGATCCTGCGGCTGGATCGGAGGCAGTGCATTGCCCTGTTCCAGGGCCGCAAACCTGCCCTGCTGTATAAGCTGGCCCCTGAGGAGTTCCCGGACTACGGAACGCTGAAATCCTGCCGGGTGGCGGATTACACGCCGGAGTGGCGGCTGAAGGAGGAACAGAAGCAGACCCAAACGGCAAAGCGGGAGGCTCCGCCGCCTGTGTCCAGGCAGGAACCGTCCGCGCCCGTGGATCAGCCTGCCCCGGAGAATGAACCCAACCCTGCCCAGGATTTAGAGTATCAGTTCACAGATAAAAACCAGGATCTGGGCATGGTGGAGCTGGATGCCGCCGGCGTAGTTGGCGGAGGCGATGAGGACGAAAAAATCCCGCGGGAAGGTAAATCCCGATGGGCAATATCTTCTTAGTAAGACACATCAAACCATAGGCATGATGCTCGTATAAATGTCTCTATTTGGTTATTCCAGAGAGGTTCTGAGATTGTTAATTTTAATCATGCCTTCATTTTCTACAGTGTCCCCAGGATGAATCACAAAACAAATTTCCGATATCTGCTTCAATGCATTGCTACGCATTTCAGCCAAAGCTACAGAAAATTTATTCCTACCATAGTGAACCGGGAAATGAAATGTTTTTAAGATCCGATTATTATCAGAGAATTTGAACTCCACATCGATTTTTGAAAGAGAGTTTGTAAAACTCTGAATTTCAAACTCTATGCTGCTGTTTTCATTTAAGGAAAGGACTTGCGCAAAATCAATTTGATCTATAAAGCTATATACCAAACTTATAAAATTGGGACGTGCCCCTCCAGTTTCGTATGGATCCAAGTTAAAATTGAAGGTGGTTTCCGATTCCATTCGGCTAAATGAAACAAAATCATACTTGTCCTTGAAGTCAACATTTTCTGAACAAAATACATCAACATTTGCTTCTGCAAAAAAGTCTTTGCGCGCCAGCAAAAGTGCCCGAATTCCCTCTACAAATGAGTGAATACGCTTATTTCGTCCAGACTGAAAATCCTGATTGTTCTCTAAAATTGAGCGAAAGCCATTTGCGTCATCAATCTGAGCAGTCTCAATATTGCCAAGTGGTGTACCCTGCAATGCATTAGAACCAAGAGGGGGAATGCAAAACGGATATATATATTTTGGCCGTTCCTTACTGTCCAATTCATGGAGTTTTGAATAGGCGAAGCCCAATTCTATCATGCAAAACTTACTTTTAAAGTAGTGGTCGCTAATTAGGGGGAGAAAGGCATCGCACGTCTCCAACTCTGTGGTAATGGTCTGAATAAAGTCATTTCCAGTTGGAATGGCACCAGAGTCAGAAGAGCAAAACACCTCAATATTATCGCTTAGGGATTCAAGAAAACTGGAAAGTCTGGCAACAATGTCCCGGTCTTTGGTTGAGTGGCTAATAAATATTTTCATTGTAGTTCCCCCTATCTTTTTACTAGCTACCATTACTTCTATAGTATATCATCCCATTACACCAAAATCAATTCTATAAAAATATAAGGAGGTACCCCCATGAGGGCCGCAACTATGAAAGAGCGCCCGTCTTTCCAGCTGATGCGGCAGACGGACGTGCAGAGCATTTACCATATGCAGATGCCCCGCTGGCTGTTTTCAGACCTACGCTATTCCGACATGAGCCTGGAGGCCAAGCTGACCTACACCTTCCTGCTCAACCGCTTCCAGCTCTCCCGCAGAAATGGGTGGGTAAACGACTTCGGCGAGGTCTTTGTAATCTTCCCCCGGAAGGAGCTGGCCCGGGAGCTCCATATCTGCGAACAGCGGGTGACGGCGGCCTTCCGGGAGCTGAAGAAGCTGGACCTGATCTGGGAAAAGCGGTGCGGCCGGGGCGATGCCAACCAGATCTACCTGGCCACGGTGGCGCCCCAGGACGATCCAGGGTACTCCAGCGCCCCATTCGTCCCTCCAGAGGACGAGCCAAGAACCGCCGAACCCGAGGTTCTTGATGAACCGGATTTTTTGACGCCCTCCCAAGAACCGCAGGATTCAAGCGCCAAGAGCCGCGAAAATGGCGCCTCAAGAACCACAGGAACTGAGGTTCCAGAACCGCGGAAACTGCGGCCAAGTTATAAAGATAAAAGTCATACTTACCTGAGTCATACTGATGTCAGTCCGTCTGTACCACGCGGGGACGGACCGGCGGACGGAGAAGCGGAGCTCACAGGCATTTTGGACGCCTGTGAGCTCCAGTGTTTCCCCAGCGAAACAGCCCGGGTGTTTGAAAACGCCATTGAGCGGCTTTTCTATGCGAACAGCTTTCGAGTGGGCAGCGCCATGCTTCCGCAAAGCCGGGTGCGGGCTAAGCTGAAGCTGCTGGACTGTACGATCTTGCAGAACGCTGAGGCCAAGCTTCACGCCAATCTGGACAGGCCGGTGAAGAACTCCACCGCCTACACCATGGCCACGATTTTCAACTGCATTGCGGAAAGTGAGAGCGACTTGATGGTGGACCCGTATCTCAATGGGCTGCGATCGTCGTCGTGTGCTGCGTATCCCTCGCCTCCGGCTGAAGCCGAAGGCTCACTCACTCCGCCACTCCTCCTCTCCCCATGCGAACCGCTTCGCTGGGTTCGCACGGGGGCCCCAGAAGGGGGGAGGTGAGCAGGATGCTTTTGACCACGAAGCAGAAATATGTCCTGGATGTTTTGAAAAAGCTGGGCTGTGTCAAGCGGCGGCAGCTTCATGCCCTGATGCGGGGGCACTTCCAGGAGGCCGGCTTTGAGATCACTCAGGCCAGCATGGACGCCATGCTGCGGCAGCTGCGCATGGGTACCGCCGACGTGCGGATGGATAACGAGCTGGTCTGGCTGTCCAGGCAGGAACCGGACTTCCGCCGTCTGGAGGCCATCGACGTGATGATCGAGCTCACTGAGGGCAGGGCCCGGAATTTCAGTATCAAGGCGGAACCGCCCTGCCTGCTGCGGTTTGCCTTTGGCGGAAACGAGGACTTGAAACTGTTCACGGTGGCCTTGCTGGAACTCTCGCCGCCGGAATTTCTGACGCAGGCAAAAAAAGAGCGCGTCATCTGGACATCGGACAGCGGGGACGCCCCCAAGGGGCTGGCCCTGCCGCCCAAACACTTTTTCGCCGCCCGCCAGCCGGACGGTTCCCATCGCTTCTATGGCTCAAACGGGCCATGAAGATATATCACACTTCAAGGAGGATTCAACTATGCCAAAGAAAAAAGTCGTACCCCAGGAGGAACCGGAGCAGGCCATTGACAGCCTGCCGGAGGAAATTGAGCCCGGAGACGGGACCTTTGAGCAGCCGGAGGCGCAGCCCCAGGAGGATCACCCCCAGGAGGAAGGCTTGCCGGATGGTATGCCGCTGAGAGATGAGCGGGAAGCCGAGAACTTTCCCAGTCTGCCCGAGGAAGCCCCGGAGGTGGTCGAGGTGGTTGTGTCCGAACCGCAGGACCCTGCATCCGGGGAGGAACCTTCCACGGAACCGCAAGAATCCGTACCCATAGGAGACGCCCCCATGGAGGACAGGCCCGCCACTGCTGAGGCTGAGCAGGTCCCGCCGCCGGCTTCTTTGCCTGGGACGGACGCGCCCACAGCTCCCATTCCGCCCATGACCGACCGGCAGAGCTTTTTCGCCCTGGACTTTCGCGAGGTGGACCGGGGCCTCACCGCCGAGGAGCGCCAGGCGTGGAACTCCATCTACGCTTCCTTTCGTGGCCGCAGCGCCCTGTCCGGCAGGATCATCGGCGCCGACCCCCACTCCATGAACGTGCGGAACCGGGAGACCGGAAGGGTGGAGCGGCGCACCATGTACTGCGTGGTGGTGCTGCTCTACCGGGTACCCATCTACATCCCGGCTACCGAGATGTGGACCGGCGAGGCCCGCCCGGACTACGTGCTTCAGAACATGATGGGGACCACCATCGACTTCATCATCACCAAGGTGGACCGGGAGGGCGGCTATGCCATCGCGTCCCGGCGGCAGGCCGCTCGGGCCCAACGATACTTCTTCGCCCACAGGCCTGACCTGTGCCGGACAGGGTCCCGGGTGAAATGCCGGGTGCTGGCCGTAGGGCCGCGCCGGTGCCTGGTGGAGTGCTATGGCCACGACGTGGACCTCACCCAGCGGGAGCTTCGCTACACCGCCATCGCCGACCTGCGGACGGAGTACCATCCCGGCGATGAACTGGACTGCATCGTGAAGGGCTACAACGCCGGCCAGCGGGAGCTTCAGATCTCGGTGAAGGAAACGGAGTCCAACCCCTTCGAGGGCGCGGAGCTGCGCCACCCGGTGGGCAGCCGCCGCTTTGCGGTGATCGCCGGGAAGTACGGCGGCGGGGTGTTCTGCAACCTGCCCGACGGCACGGTGTGTATGTGCAACTACTCCTACCAGCACGAGGACTCCGACTTCCAGGCGGGGGATTCGGTCATGCTGGTGGTGCAGCGGTTTGAGCGGGAGAAGCGTCAGATGTACGGCAAGATTTTGAGTAAGTGGTGATGCCAAACGGCCCTGTGCTTCATGTTGGAGCACAGGGCCGTTTTTTATTTATCATCTTCTGTATCTTCCTCAAAAGAAAATTCGCCCAATTCGGGAAAGTCCAAGAATTCGGAAACTGTCATGTTGAATGTTATGGCAATTTTGTGCAACGTTTGTATTCCCGGATTTTTGGACGCACCGTGCATGATGTTGTCAATCGTAGACTGCTTGACATTGCTCATAGATGCTAACCTGTTGATAGAAAGCCCGCGCTCCTTACATAGAGCAGCGATCCTATTTGCGATAATCTGATAATACTCCATGCACAATTCCCCGTTTAATGGTATTTTCACCATGATAGCAGAGAATTATTCAAAGTTACCTATATATAGGTTGACTCGAAAATTAAAACGCAGTATACTACCTACAAATAGGTAATTTGGTGATATTATGAACGACGAACTACTCTCCCTTCTCAACCATGAACTGGGCGAGGTCGCGGATTGGGAGGAACTGTGCCCCGGCGTATATTCCCTCAACGTTCACCCGGATCCGGACAGCGCATATTCCTGCGGCGAATTCTATCTGGTATTGGAGGAAGCACCCATCTCCCAGGAAGCGCGTGCCCTGGGGAAACCGCTCCCCGGCACAACTGCCCTGCTGTACCCCATCGACCCGCCGGATGAGTCCGCGTGGACGGCGATCATGTATGAACTGTGCAGGGACGGACTTTGCCATGGTATCCATACCATTGAAGGCTGGTCGCTGACAGACGCCGCCATGGAGGGCATGGAGCTGTGCCCCACCTACTTTGGCTCATTCCCTGTACCCCCTCGCACCCCCTGGGGGTGGACACTCCGGCACAGACCGCTGGATAATGGAGTATATTGGATGGAGACAGATCAGTGTGTGGAAGTGCTGGCGGTGTGCCATCCGATTTGGACTAGCGAATTCTCCGATGGGGTCACCCAGGCTGGAAAGAAACTGATCTATAACAATTCCTATGGCGGCGAGGAGCTGAACTACCTGTTCTTTGACCGGAAAACAAGCTGTACCGCGATTTTCGAGCTGCTGAAGATACGCTCCGAATGGCTCAGCACCGGCTTGATCCGCAAAGCCGAGTTGATGAACGCCATATGGAAATATGCCCCGGGGTATGCCGTAGCATACAACGCTGAGGAGCAGGCGGGCCTGCATGACGGACTGGGGCACCTGCTCCAGATGCTGGGAGAGGCCAGGGAACCCCAGGGTTTGCCGGAGCACATGATCGCCCTGGGTTCGGAGGCCGGGACGGATTTTATCGGCTTCTGGAAATAGCGCCGCTGTGGTGGAGGCTTTCCACCTATCCAGCCCGGCTCTATCATGGTAGAATGAGCTTGTATTTCAGGGCGGAGTAAGTAAGGGCGGAGTAAGTAAGGGAGGACTGGCGAGGAAAGGGGGCGTACTATGCCCTCCGCCGGACTGAGACGGCCTGGAAACAACAAAACATGGACCAGAAGACTGTGAGTTGCCCCAAGGGGCGGTCACAGTCTTTTTTTGCGTCCAGAAAAAGAAAGGAGAACGCGAATGAATGTCAGAAAGTACGATGCTCAGCTGGCTGTGGCAGAAGCCACCAAACGGCAGCTTGAACGCAAGAAAATTGCCCTGATTGTGGCGGAATGTGGTTCCGGCAAGACGAAAATCGGAGCAACAGCCCTGGGAGCGCTCCAGGGAATGCATGCCTCCTTTGGCGGGAAACACAAGACCTTCAACCTCATCATGGCCCCCTCCCATGTTACAAAGAAGTGGGTGCGGGAAATCGGCGAGACCCTGCCCAACACCTTTGCCATGGTGGTCAAAAGCATCACGGACTTTGACTGGCTGTACTCCATGTACGAGACTGGGGACAAAAGCGTATACGAGGGCCGTACTTATCCCATCCCTGTGGTGTCCTTCTTTGCTGCGTCCAACGAGATCCCCAATTTCAGCGACCCCCAGGAGAAGATCCTGGAGGCGCTGTATGACCGCCTGGAGCTGAAGGTGGTGACGGACAACATCGCTGACCGGGATAAGCGCCTGACGGTGCTGGCGGACAAGCAGGCGGGACGCTCCGGCCAGACCGCCGCGTCCATCACGCTGGATGAGCTGGAGCGGATGCAGCAGGAGGTGGCAGATATTCCTGTGCCCGACGCCGCCAACGAGCTGGCGGATGACATCCTGTGCCAGCTCCGCAAGGACGGTATCCCCGTTTCCGACCGCAAATACCTCAACTACTACCCCATCGCCCAGGCCAGGGCGTGGCTGTCCGGCCATGCTCAGGTGGAGTCCCAGGACCTGCTGGCGCTGAAGAACTATCTCTGGCAGAAGCCGGGGGACCGGGCTGTGGTGGAAGCGGCGCTGAACCGCATGTGCGTCAACCCCATGCAGGACAAGGTGAACAACGTCCGGGCCATGGCGCTGGATGTTCAGACGGAATTTGAGGCGGCGGCAGCCGACCAGAGCAAACCCAACGCCGGCAGCAAGGCCCTCATCAAGCTGAGGGGCGAGATGGTGCGGCTGTACGGCACGCAGCAGCAGCTTGCGGCGTCTGCCCAGTCCGACGCCGAGAAGGCTCTGACGGACGGACTGCTGGCGGACATGGAGCAGATCAGCAGGAAGGCCCACGAGGCGGTGGGCTTCATCTACACGCCGCTGGAGCAGCTGGCGGCGCTGCAATAAAAATGCGGAGGGGATAAATCATGCTGAATCACATTACAATCATGGGCCGCCTGGGTCGGGATCCCGAGCTGCGGCACACCCAGAGTGGCACCCCGGTGGCCAGCTTCTCGCTGGCGGTGGACCGGGACTTCAAGGACAAAAACACCGGTGAGCGCACCACGGACTGGATCGATGTGGTTGCGTGGCGCTCCACCGGCGAGTTCGCAAGCAAATATCTCTCCAAAGGCCGCATGGCCGTGGTGGAGGGCCGTTTGCAGATCAGGGAGTGGACGGACAAGGAGGGCAATAAGCGCCGCACGGCGGAGGTCGTTGCCAGCAATGTGTACTTTGCCGACTCCAAGCCCAATGACGGCCAGAGCTCCGGGCAGAAAAGGACGGCCAAGGATGATGATTTTGGACTGCCTGCTGGTTTCCAGCCCGGTGAGGACAGCTTCGCAGACCTTATGGATGACGACGGCGATCTGCCGTTCTGAGAAACAGCGGCGGGAGGTAAAAGCCTCCTGCCGCATCTAAAAATAAGGAGAATGATTTATGCCTACGTGTTTCGTGTGCAAAAAAGATGTTACGTCGGGTTATGTGCTGTGCGGCGACTGTGCCGGAGAACTGAAATCCGGGCGAATACCGCCTGTATTGGCCGGATTTGCCGCCTGGCTTGGTAACGAGCTGGCCCAGAATGATACGGTGAACACCTGCTCTATGTGTAAAGCCGGGAAGTGCGATGATCTTTCGGTGTGCCGTAAAGGAGTTACCGCATGGTTCCGGGAAAGGGCGGAGGAATTTTTGGAAGCGTCCAACAGCGGCGTCCTGGGCAGGCTGACAACCGTATGCCCGTTCCCCGAAGTATTTGAGGATTTTGAGCCTGCTGGCAGCCCCGGTGAAGGGACCCCACGCAGGAAAATCGGCCATATTCGCGCCGATTATGATGGGCACCGCTGGTGGAACACTGTATGGACCTCCCACTGGGACTTGGCGACGGCGGAGATAAAGGCCGAGATCGACAGTACCTATAAGGCGTTGACCGCCAGTGACGCGCTGTGCGATCTGAACACGCTGCGCCGCTTCTGCTGGTCCCACCCGGAGGCACAGTTCAGCCCGGAGATCGATGATGATTTCAATTTCTATCTGACAGGCGAAACCTGTGATTTCTGGGTGCGGCTTATCACCAGGGAGAAGGACTACAATATGTACCTGAGTGTTTACGCGAAAGCAGATCAGGGCCAGGAGGCGCAATGAGTATGGACTTGTTTTTCCCAGACGTTGGGCAGGTCTATCACAACCGCAACGGCTGCGATTACGAATGTACGGCAGTTTATTCCGGCGGGAGGGCGGCCATGCGGCGAATCAAGGACGGCTGGACGCTGGTGGCTGTGGGCGTCCGTCAATACAGAGACGGCGCCATCGAATGGGACTATTCCCTGGGCGGCTGCTGGACAAAACCATCGAAAGGAAAATAAGGTCATGAAAAAATATTTTGATTACTTAGATGCTCTGCGGGATTCCGGTGTGACCAATATGTTTGGCGCTGTGCCCTATCTTCAGGAGGCCTTCCCGGAGTTGAGCTTCGACCGTGCCCAGGCTGCCTACATCCTTCGGGAATGGATGGCGGGCCATCGGGATGGAGGGGATGGTCAATGAAACCCTATCGCACCATCGAGGATGTACTGCGCTCTCCCTGGACCGCCGCCGGGCGGCCAGGGGATGCGCCCGCCACAGACCGGGTGCTGCGCTCCACCAAACTGGAGGACAGCATTTATACGGATTTACGGGAAGGGGACGATCCCCTGGCACAGACTGAGCAGGACGCGACGCAGAAGCTGCCCTCCTTCCCTGCGCTGTCCAGGGACGTATTCCAGTCCTTCTATTCCCTGCTGCCCCGGAAAAATGAGGCCGCCGCCCTCTCTGTAGCTGCCCGAAAGTTCAACTCGCCCATTTTGGAGCACATCACCCAGAGTGAGGATTACCCTACGCTGAAAACGGTGTGCGAGGGCCGGGAGCTGCCCGCTTATGAGGCAGCGTCCGAGTTCGTGTCCCGAACCGCCGGGGAATTGGACGGTCTGCTTTCTGACATTGGTGGAGAGAAAAATGCGCTGAACACCCTGGAAAAGCTGGAACAGGCTGAACGTCAGGCCCGGCAGGAGCTGGCCGGTCTGCTGGAGCGGATGCAGGCCGCGAAAGAGCGCAATCAGCTTTTGGAACAGTCCATCGTTGACGCGGCCAATCAGGCGGAGAGCAAGCGCCGCCAGGTGGAGGCCGTGGGCAAGATGGTGGATGCCAATGCTGCGAAAAGCAGAGAAGAGGTGTCTGCACTGGTGTCCCAGGCAGTGAATGGAGTTCAGCCTGACGCCTTTCTGCCAGAACATTTACCGCACCAGCGAGCTGCTAGGGGACGAGATCGTGCGGGAATTGGTGGCGAGGCGGGTGTAATTATGCCGAACCGCTTGCGGCACGGCCCGATTCGTGCTAAAGTTATTGGAAACTGGGGGTGAGTCCTGTGCGCTATGAAGACATCGTTGCCGTTTGGCGGCAAAAGCAGATCCGCACAGCCGCCGATATTGCCTGTGAGATGAACGGTAACGGCGCGGCCTTTATCTATCACTCGGCGAAGATCGAGAACGACAGCATCACCTATCACGACACGCGGGAGATCTTCGACCACGGCGGAGTGACCGGCTACACTGGTGATGTGCGCTCCCTGTTTGAGATCCAAAACTCTGTGACGGCATACTACCGGATGCTGGACGCCTTTGAGCGCCGGGAACCTATGAACGAGGCGCTGATCTGTGAGTTTCAGGGTCTGCTGACCCAGGGGACCTATGACACGCTGTGCTACCAGAAGGGCGAACGCCCCGGCGCCTATAAGCGGAACGATTATGTGACGGGCCGAAACGAGGTGGGCGCTCTGCCGGAGGATGTACCGGAGGAGCTGGCCGAGCTGGTGTCTGAACTGGACGGCATTGGCCCCAATCAGGCGCTGACGGCGGCGGCCTATTTCCACGCCAGGTTCGAGAACATCCACCCCTTTGCGGACGGCAACGGGCGCGCCGGACGGCTGCTGATGAATTATCTGCTGCTGTTGTGGGACCATCCGCCCATCATCATCCATGAGGAGGACCGGCGGGACTACTATGCCGCCCTGGAACAGTTTGACAGGGCGCAGGATCTGGATGTGCTGACAGAGTTTCTAAAGGCGCAGGCCGTTAAAACCTGGCAGGTCAGGTTTGAGCGGGCACTGAAAAAGAAGCAATAACGTGTCAGGGGACGGTGGCAATGCCATCGTCCCCTTTGCGTTTGGTACTTATTCAGCGTGAAGTTCTAAATGCTTCCAGTCATTCAGCGGAAAAATAGGCTGAGAGCATATCGCACAGCAGGGCATGACGGTCAACGTTGGCAATCACGCGCCGGGCGCCGTTGTGATTTGTGATATATGTGGGGTCGTCCGTCAGAATGTATCCGATGATTTGATCGACAGGGCGGTAGTGGATTCCCCTTCACAGAAGTATCGGACGGCGGCTTTGACATCGACGCCATTTTTGGCGGTGCGGCCAGCGCCGGGGCTGCCGGCGGCGTAAACCCCTTCGAGGCGGCTCTGGCCCAGCAGGCCGCTGCCGCTGAACCCAAACCCCAGGAGCAGCCCCAGCTGGTGGAGCAGTCCCCGGCCCGTCAGGCAGCTCCCCAGCCTGCGCCCGAGCAGATCGCCCAGGCGGTACCGGAACCCCAGACGCAGGCCGCGCAGACCGCACAGAAACCGTTGCCTGCCCCTGTGCCCGAGGTAAAAGCCTCCGCTGTCCCGGTTCCACAACCTGGGCTGGACGTCGACCCCCTCACCGCCGCCATAGCGGAGCAGGAGGTCAAGGCAGAACAGAAAGCGGCCAAGTCTCTCTTTGAGAAGGCTCCGGTGTTCGCTTACGGCAGCGCCAAGGAGGAGATCACCGACCCCGGCATGACCTTCGAGGAGCTGCGCATCGCTAAGTCGGATGATTTCCCCGAGCTGGGCGAGGGCAAAAAAGTGTCCTGGACGGTGGAGTATGGCAAGACGGTCAAGACCATCACCGACCCCAAGGGTACGACCATCACCTCAGTCAAGACCGAGATCGAGCAGTCCAAGCACTTCCTGGATGCGCTGAAGAAAGCCAAGGATAAGAACCCGGATTGCCTGGTAAAGCCCCGCGTCACCGCCCAGAGCAAGGGCATCGCCACCTATAAGGGCGTGTTCACTTCTCTGGAGGAGGCTCAGGAGTCCGGCAAGGCCATCTGCCTGTTTCCCGGCAGCGACGGGAAGGTGTACGAGCTGCGTAAAACCGGGCTGGGCGAGTTCATCGCCCCCAAAAACAACGTGACCGATTTTGCTGCGGTCAGGGCCGGGTTTACCCCGGCCCTGCCGCTGGTGCCCATGGAGCTGCTGGCCCAGATCGTCTCCTTTTTTCGGTGCTGCATGACCGGCTCGGAGAAGTTTGAGGCGCTGGCCCACATTCTCTGGGACAAGCAGGAGCAGGAATTTGTGGTGCGCATCCCCACCCAGAGCGTGACCCGCGCCCATATCGACGCTGATCTGAGCGGGGAAGATCTCTCCGGGGAGCGGTATCTGCACTACATCGACATCCACAGCCACAACACGATGGAGGCCAGGTTCTCTTCCATCGACGATGAGGATGAGCAGGCCACCCGCATCTACATCGTGATGGGCCGTCTGGAGAAGTTCTTCCCGGACATGACTGTGCGGATGTCCTGCGGCGGCGCCTACCTGGAGCTGGACCCCGGCTGTGTGCTGGAGAGCTTCGGCGCGGTGTTTCCCCAGGAGTGGAGGACGAAGGTGAAGCTGATCCGCAGGGATTCCCCGCCGGTGTTGCAGCCTCTGAACGAGCCGCCATGACAGGCTGTTTGCCGCGTCGCGGACGCTGTCTCAGTTTGCCGAGACCGTAGACCGGGTCCCGCCCGCCCCCAGGGAAACGCGGGCGTTTTGCTGAGGTGCCGGTATGGATGAGCTGAATTCATATTTTTTTAATCTGCTGTATCTGGCAAAAATGGTCCATGACCATCCCAGGCTCAAAAAGTCATGGCAGAATTTTGACAGCCTCCCTTTGGATGAGGACGCCTTCTATGAGTTTTCGGTGGAGCTGGCAACGTCGGTTTTCCAGGACACCAGTGTTCATTATAACGAAGAACGAGGCATGGAGACCTGGGTGCTGTCCGATCCCATCATCGACCGCTTCTGTGAGCTGTGTGTCCGGCTTGAGACAGAAAAAGAGCTGGCTGAGGAAATCAATCCCTACCGGCGCAATGCAGAGCAGATGATCCGTGAGAACTTTCTTCTTGACAGTTACAGCTATGATTACGGCTGGCGGCTGTCCTCCAGCGATCGGGGGCGGCGGTGCATCCTGTTCTTTTCATACGATGATTTCTATGGGCTGAGTGAACTGCCCAAAGCCTTTCTGGAGATTTTAGACGGGTTTCAGGAGCTGAACCGGCAGCTGGAGACGGAACTGGGGCTGAACAAAATTGTCCCGATTTATCCGTTTATGAACGAATGGAAGGAGGCGGCATGATGCGGTCAGGATTCGACATGACCATCCACATCAACACCGAACGCGGCGAGGTGGTGGTGGAGCAGCAGAAGGCCGGCGGAGTCACCACACATAAGCGCATCACCCCCCAGGCCCTGTGCGACTGTTTTCTCACCAGCAGGTATGACGATGAACGGCATCCCACCGGGCTGCTGCCGGAAGGCTGCATCGCCGCGGTGATGGAGAAGAAGTTCGTTTACTATTTCATCCGCTACCCGGAGCTATATGCGGACGTCACCTATTACGACACCGAGTACCGGGATTTTCCCCTTCCCCGGCTGGTGTTTGGCTTCCAGTATATGCCTAAGGAGCGCAAGGTGGCCGGATGCAGGGTATGCGTGGTGAAGGACGAGCGGCTTACCCTGGATACGCCCACCTACCGCTATCCGTTTTCCAACGTACATGGGGACAACCGCATCTGTACCGGAAATAACGCGCTGCCCATCTATAAAAATCCGGCCAGGCTGCACACACTGATGAGCTATCTTCTGCGTCTGCCCAACAATGATGATCTCTATTCCAGGGATAATAACCGGCTCCACGCCGAATACCGGGACCTTTTGGAGCAGATGAAAGGGAAAACCCCGTCCCACTATTACACGGACGTGCTGGTGGAGGACGGCAGAACACTGAAAGATTTTTTGAATGGGAGGTAAGACCATGGGGCAGAAAGACCCGAGACAGATTCAGGCCGAGCTGGCGATGCCCTTTGCGCCAGAGGACCTGGAGTGGCGGCTGCAAAAGGTCGTTGAGGCAAAGGAACTGGGCATCGCCGTTCCCTATGTCACCAACCGGGCCATCATGGGCCGCCTGGACGATGTGGTGGGACCGGAAAACTGGTACAACGAGTTCAAGCCCTGGCACGGCGCCGGCGGGAAGGAAGCCCAGCTGTGCGGCCTTTCCATCCGTTATGGGGATGGGTTCATCACCAAATGGGACGGCGCTGAGAATTCGGACATTGAGCCTGTGAAGGGCGGCCTGTCCGACAGCATGAAGCGGGCCGCCGTCCAGTGGGGCATTGGCCGGGTGCTGTATAACATGGACGTGGTCTTTGTGAACGTGGAGAAACAGGGCAAGACCTGGTACATCAAGAAGGATCAGCAGGAGAAGCTGGACTACCAGTATCTTAAAATGCTGGGCAAGCTGGGTCTCACCCCAGCCCCGGCCGGTGGTCTGCGGACCCAGGCGGAGCCTGAGGGCGGCGAAGATCGGCAGTCTCCGGAGGGAGCTGTTCAGGACAAGCCCGCCGGTCAGCCGGAAAAGGACAATATCACCTACCTGATCCGCAATCTGCGGGTGAATAAGGGCATCCAATCCGTCAATACCCAGCTGGTGCTGGAATCCTCCAAGAAGGAACGGATAGACGCCTTTGTCCGGGGAGAGCACTCGGAGCTGGCTGTTGGCGTGACCCTCACCGATGTGGAACTGGAACTGAAGCAAAGCGACACCATTGTGTACTATATGCTGGAAAAATACAAGGTCGCGGACGCCCGGCGGAAGGCGGCTTAGAAGGGAGTTTATCATGGAGAAAATTTCGAGTTTCCAGATTACCGGCATGACCATCGCCGGGTTCAAGTCCTATCAGGAGCCCACCAGCATGGCCTTTGGCAGCCCTACGGCGATCACCGGCGGCAACGGCCGGGGCAAGACCAGCATCGCGGACGCCATCGCCTTTGCCGTCACCGGCCTGCCCTTCTTCGGGGAGCGCGGCATTGACCGCCTGCACAACGAAACCCAGCCCGATGTGTCCATCACCATGCGCTTTGTGGATGAGACGGGCTGCGCCCATGTGCTCATCCGCACCCGGCACAAAAACCGCATGACCATCCTCTATGATGGCTATGAGATCCGCCAGATGGACCTCACCGACCTGTTTGGGGAGAAGGACGTGTTTCTGTCCATTTTCAACCCCCTTTACTTCATCGAGGAATTGGGGGACGACGGCAAAAACCTGCTGGAACGGCACCTGCCCCTGATTCCCCATGAAACGGTGCTGGCCCAGCTGTCCAATGCCACCCGTGCCGCCCTGGAAGGGGAAAATATCCTTTCGCCGGAAATCTATCTGAAGAAAAAACGGGAGGATATCCGGGATTTGGAGGAAAGCATCATTTATCTGCGGGGCCAGCAGGACCTCGCTCAGAGCCAGGGCAAGGACTGGAGCCAAACTGTAGAGGGCTTGTCCGCCCGGCGGGACGCCCTCAGCAGGACGCTGGAGGCGCTGGAAGCCAAACGGTTCGATGGTTTGGACCAGGAGGCCATGGGGCAGCAGCTGGTGGAGCTATGCGCCCGCTATGATGAAGCGGCGCGGGACGGTTTCCCGCTGGACGCTGAGATTTTGGAGCTGGAGCGCAAACTGACCGCCCGCCGGGCGGAGCAGTACCAGTCTCCCTATGCCCAGAGCATCGCCGAGGCCAACGCCAGACTGACGGAGCTGACCGCACGGTTCAATCGGGACAAGCAGACGTTCCATGCCTGCGTTCCCGGCGTACCCTGCCCCACCTGCCGCCGCCTCATCACTGAGGAATCGCTGACGGAAGTGCGGACAGCGCTGGAGAAATCCTCGAAGGAAATCCTCGCCGCCGGACAGGAGCAGCGGGTCCAGCTCAACGAGCTGATGGAAAACGATGAGAAAGCCAAAGCGGTTTTTGTCCAGTTCCAGGCTGATGATGTGACTAAGCTGGAAAGCCAGCTGGCTGACCTCAAGGCCAAAAAGTCTGAGGACAGCCCTGCGGACGCCCTGAAGGCCCAAATCCAGCAGCTCACTGCCGATCTGGAGTACGGCAACCTTTCTGAGCAGGAATATGCTCAGATGAAAGAGTGCCGGGAGGAGCTGCGGGAGTGCGCCGCTGATTTGAAGGCGGCACAGGCTGTGGCGGATCAAAAGCCGGATGATTTTGAGCAGAAGATCAAATCGGCGCAGGAAAAAATCACAGCGCTGAAAAAGCTGATCTCCAATGTGGTGATCTATGTCAGTAAGCGGGCGGAGCTGACCTTCTCCGCGCTGAAGATGAACAAGGTGGAAATTTCGCTCTACGACATTGTGAAAACCACCGGGGAGCGGAAGGACGTGTTCAAGTTCACCTACGGTGGGCGGCGCTACGACCGGCTGTCCCTGTCTGAGAAAATCCGGGCGGGGATGGAGGTATCCGAGCTGATGAAGCGGCTCACCGGGCGCAATTACCCGGTGTTCGTGGACAACATGGAGTCCGTGGACGATCTGGCCAACGTGCGCCCCACCGGGCAGGTCATCATGGCAAAGTGCGTCAGCGGCACGCCGCTGGCGGTGCGGCCGGTGAAGCCCATCGCTGAGGTGGAACAGCAGGCCGCGTAAGGAGGTGTCCCGTCTGGCCGTGAAGCAATACGACAAAATCCCCATCGTGGACGCGGCCAGACGGTGCGGCGTTGCCATCAATTCCCGGACGCTGCATCACCGGGAGGTGGAGGCCGTCTGTCCCTTCTGCCATGACCACGGACCGGGGAAGTACCATCTCAGCTTGAACACCGGCAAGGACCTGTACCGCTGCAACCTCTGCGGTGCCCACGGCAACAGCATCACGCTGTATGCCCGGCTGATGGGGGTTTCCAACAGGGAGGCGTATCAGGCGCTGTCCCAGGAGGGCAAGGTCTACCCTATGCCCAGGCAGGAATTGTCCAAAGAAGATGAGGAGCGCCGGCCCATGGCGTTGGAACAGCGGCACGCCGCTTACACTGCCATGCTGGAGCACCTGACGCTCCTGCCCAAGCACCGGGACAACCTGCTGGAGCGGGGACTGTCTGGGGAGCGCATCGAAGTAAATCAGTACCGCAGTATGCCGGAGACGGAGGCGGGGCGGCGGCTGTTGGCCGCCCTGCTCCGTGCCTGCGGGCATGAGCTGCTGGGTCTGCCGGGGTTCCGTACTTATTACGGTGATTGGACCATCACCGGGCCGAAGGGGTTCCTCATCCCTGTCCGGGACAAAAATGGGCTGATTCAGGGCATGAAGATCCGTCTGGATGACGCGGACAAGCCAAGCCGAAAGTACCGCTGGCTGTCCAGCCGGGATCTGCCCAACGGAACGCGCAGCTATTCCTATGTTCACGTCACCGGAGACACCACCAAAAAGCGGGCCTTCCTCACGGAGGGCCCGCTGAAGGGAGACGTGGCCAGCTTTCTGGCCCACGACGCGCTGTTCGTGTGCATCGGCGGCGTGAACGCCATCCATGGACTGAAGGACACGCTGGTGGATTTGGGCGTCACCCAAGTGGTGGAGACCATGGACATGGACCAGATGACGAACCCCAATGTCCGCAATGCCGTGCTGGCAATGCGGAAGGAAGTACAGGCCATCAAGGGCCTAAAATACACGAAATACACATGGGACCCGGCGTATAAAGGGGTAGACGATTACCTGCTCAGCCGGGCAGCCATGTGACAACGAGGTGAGAATTTTGAGCAGGACAATGGTAAAGGTTCAAGTATCAAAGAAATACCAGGACTATATTGACTTTCAGACGATCAGCTTGGAATATGGTCATTCCCCGCACTTTTTGCTGTCCTGGCACGATTTTGAGTTGATGGACTGCGGGAAGGATGTGATTGCGGAAAGCCTCCAGCGTGGGGATGATACCATACCTTGCAAGGCTTATTTTTACAGAAAGGCCTGGGCCGGCGAGCTTTCGGTCAGCTTTTTCTGGAAGGATGAGCGTCGGATCAAATACAGCGGGGACGGGAGCGAAGATGACGAATATGGTTCAGAGCATATCCTGCTCCCCTATGACGACTTGTACGCATTTATCAGGGAGCAATCGTGGGGTGGCGCACCATCTGAATGGAAATGCCTCTCGCTGGAAGAACGTTTGCAATCGCGCCTGGTATTTGTGGAGAAGCGAAACCTCCGAAAGTGCCTGTCCAACCAATTGATCCGTAAAAAGCTGGTACGCTTTTTGCGGGATCATTTTTATGATTCAGATGTCCCACAGGTCAACTTTTATGACCGTGCAGTGCCGTACAGCTTTGTTTTTCGGGATATGTGCGATACAGCGGTACGGACCGTAGGGGCAGTTACCCTGCTCAATGCAGATGATCCGGAAAAGGCCCGTTTTTGTTTTACGAGCCGTAAAGAGCAGAATCCCAGAAGTATGAATATACTCAGCCGCGATTGGAGGAAATTATGAACAGAACAATGGTAAAAGTAGTCTGTATTGCGAATTGGTTCAAGATCCGAACGGTACGGCGGGGATGTGAAACTTTAGACGAAATAATCGTATCCCGCAGCGTGTTCGAGGACTTGGCGGCACATGGAGATGCCGCGCAAAATACCCCAGATTCTTTTGCGGTGTTTGAGCGGGATGATTTTCGCGGAACCGTAAGCATCCGGCTTGCGTGGCTGAACCGCTGTGGGAACAAGCTGTCCGGCTGGGAAGAAAATGTGGTGCTGAACTACGAGAAATCGATGGCCTTTGTGCGGGCCGCGCTGAGCCTGGCGGGCCACAAATGTGGAAGGGACTGTCTGTTTCTCCCCGCAGGACACAGCCTCATTTGAATTTTCGGTGCAATGAGCGGCTTCAGGCCTGTCTGAAAAACAGGCTCGTCCGGCATAAGCTGGTAAAATTCCTGCGGGATAATTTCCAGTGGTCCAGGAGCGAGCGGATTGAGTTTTATTCTGATTTTGTGCCGTACAGCTTCTTCTTTCAGGAGTATTGCAACGGGAAGCCGGCGATGTGCGGCGGCGTCATTCTCCATGGACAGCAGGATATGGCGAAAGCCTATTATTCCATTCATACTTAACAAGAAGGGATAAAAGATATGAATAACGTATTCGATATGCACGATTTTGTAGCTGCGGGCCAGGGCGACGAGGCCCATATGCTGGGTAAGTTCCTCTATTTCTCACTGGCAAACCTGCTGGTGGAGAAGGAGCAGCTGTCCAAGCTGTGCGAGGACTTGGGTATCCCCTATTCCGGCGGTACGCGGCTGTCTGTAGGCGATGCTTTCCGCTCCGCCACCGGCGATATCCGGGAGCGCGTCCCCATGACCGTCATGGGCGAGACCAATATCTATCTGGCTTACTGCCGGGATAATAAACGTGCGTCTGACGTTCTCTCCCGTGAATTAGTGAAGGAGACGCTGAACCAAAAGACCAACAATTATGAGAAGCTGGCCAACATCAGCTATGACAAGCGGGACAGCGTGTTCCGTGCGGAAAACCTGGTGCCGGACGATGCAATCAATGTTGCCGCCTGCTGCCGTAAGGCGGAGGAACTGTTTGAGCTGTATCAGAAGTGTGCCAACCGAAAGCAGATCGAGACTATCTGTGTCAATTACCTGCGGGGATTGGAGGCCACGAAGCTGAGTATCACCGGACATATGTACTTTGTGCCACGGACGCATATGGATAAGGTGGATGTGTTTGAGGATTTTATCAGCTTGCTGGGCGAGCACAATCACAGGGAGACGCCGTTGATGGTGAACAGTTTCTATATTATCGACGATGAAAAGCAGCGCTCCAAGATGACCGAGGAGTTTTACGCGGCGGTAAAAAAAGAAATTGCCGAGTACCAGGAGCGGGCGGACTATTTCATTAAGTCTGGTAGCCAGAGTCCGGCGGTGATGGAGCGCTGGGTGCTGAAAATTAAGGCTCTGGAGGAGAAAAAGAAGCACTATGAGGGTGTACTCCGCAGGGAACTGGATGGGCTGGATGACGAGTTTGCCACGCTGAAGTTCTTGTCTCAGGAGCTACAGGTGAGGGCACAGCATATTCGGTTTCAGAAGGCAACGGCAGCGTAAGTGAGCATAAATGTGCGGGGGAAGGTTTAACCTTTCTCCGCATTATTTTCATTCCTTTCGATGTAGTCTCTCAATCAAACCTAAAAGCATGATGAGATCGCTGTCAGAAAGACCTCTCAACCCTTCCATAGCTTTGTGGAATAACTGAGGGTTGACCGCTTCAGAATCAAAAAATTCCAAGGGAGTTACTTCAAAATAATCACAAATTTTGAGGAACATGGACATGGAGGGTAAAGCCCGCCCGGAAGATATGCCTTGAATATAGCTTCGGTTTTGTCCCAGTTCTAGGCTCATCTGGTATTCTGAGACATTGCTTTTCAACCGCAGTTCCGTGATCCGATTTCGGATAAAATTTTCGTCCATCCATCCTCACCTCATATTCAGCATAACAAAATAAGGATGTGGACATTACGCAATAATTGTGTTATAACAAAATAATAATTAGATAAGCGCCGTTTTTAATGCGCTATTTTCGCTTTTAATACATAATAGCGATGGCGGTTTAGCTCAAAAATCTCTTGACTTGAATTGCATATAGACTATATTGAACATTAAGCGAGGAGAGTAAGTTATGAGTTTATACAGCTGTGCCATTATCAGCCATCGTCCAAATCGTTTCAAATGGAAATACAAAGAGAATAACAATGGCTGTAAACGGTTGAAAAAACGGGTGAATGAACAAATAGTAGCGCTTTATGAACGAGGGGTTCGTAGGTTTTTGGTAGGTGGCGGGCTCGGCATAGATCAGTGGGTGGGCGAGATGATATTGAGACTGAAAGAGCAACCGGAATACGGGGACATTAGCCTAGTAGTGGTGCTACCCTATTCGGGGCATGACCAGCAGTGGGATGTTCGCAGTAAAGATCGGTTGGCATTTTTGATTCGACACAGTTCTGAGACTGTAACGATAGGAAGAAGCGAACGGATATCGTCAGCGTTGTTTAGGATTCGAGACAAATATATGATAGATTGCGCAGACTTTGTGTTGGCGGTATATGACAATAACCGTGTTATAAAAAATCAAGTTGGGGCAGCAGTACAATATGCAGAGTCGAAAGGCATACCGATAGTGTTTGTTCATCCAGATAATGGAGTAATAAAATTTACAGATGCTATTTTTTAGTGTTTGCCTTGATTCAGTGCTATTAAACCCAATAGGCTAGATAACATTTATTTATAACATCAGTTGACATATCCGTTTAATTTCCCAGATGCAGCTGCGCAAATGAGCCTGTTTTCCCAAACAGGCTCATTTGCTTTACATGATCCGATGATTGTCTCCCCATTCGCACATACCATCCAGGATAGGGATTAGCGATTTGCCCCGCTCTGTCAAACGATACTCCACTTTAGGTGGAATCTGCGGATACTCCTTCCGATCGACCAGTTGATCGGCCTCCAGTTCCTTCAATGTGGCGCTGAGCGTTTTATAGGAGATGCTTCCGATATACTTTTTCATCTCATTGAACCGGACCACTCCAAATTCCATCAGAGTGTACAAAATGGTCATTTTATACTTTCCGTTGATCAGCGAAAGGGTATAGCTGAAGCCTGTATTGCTCAGACACTCATTGGAGATACAGCGTTCACTCATTGTAAAACACACTTTCTTTCAGGTAAGTATCAAACCAGGTGGTTAGTATCGCACTTTCATGTGCGTACTTGTATTCCGACCCAATTCTGAATATGATTATACTATCATCAAGCCAAGAAAGTCAATCCCAGGAATTTAGGAGGCACAATTATGCGGCAAGGCTATACTTATTTAGGAGCACCGCTCCAAATCGGCAGACTCACCGTGAAGAATCGGTTTTGCATGGCGCCCATTGGCGGCGGCCAGCACCATCTTCCGGGCGGTGGTCTTAAAAACGAGACCATTCAATATCTTGTTGAGCGGGCCAAGGGTGGCTTTGGCCTGATCTTTACCGGAACCATCGCAGCAGACGGGACGGTGGACCCTTATACTGGGGTTGGACCGACAATTTTGCAAAACCCGGACGCATTCAAGCTCACAGCCACCGAGCTGAATGAGCGGGCAGGCGCTTATGGTACGAAAATTTTCGCTCAGATCACCATGGGCCTGGGACGCAACTATCCGAATCTCCCGGCCCCCTCCTCCGTGCATGTATTCCGCCATCCCGGCGAGGTCTCGCCGGAGCTGACCAGGGAGCAAATCAAGACAAAAATTGAGTCTGTGGTAAAATCAGCCAAGATTGCCCAAGACTCCGGTTTTGCCGGAGTGGAGGTCCATTCTATCCACTGGGGCTACCTGCTGGACCAGTTTGCCCTGTCCATGATGAACCACCGCACCGATGAGTACGGCGGTATCCTGGAGAACCGCCTGCGGGCTGCAAAAGAGATCCTGGAGGGCATCAAGCAGGAGTGTGGCAGCAACTATCCGGTTAGTATGCGTCTCGGCCTCAAAACCTTTGTCAAGGGCTTCGAGCAAGCATCTCTGACCGGAGAGGAAGAAATTGGGCGCACCCTGGAAGAAGGTGTTGAAATTGCCAAGCTGCTGGAAAGCTATGGGTATGACTGCCTGAACGTGGACACCGGTATTTACGATTCCTTCTATTACGCATGTCCGCCCATGTATATGCCCAAAGGCTACCTGGTAGAGTTGGCAGCCAAAGCCAAAGAAGCCGTCAACATTCCAATCCTTGCCGGTGGACGGATGAACGATCCGGATATTGCGGAAGCCGCTATTCGAGATGGGAAAATTGATGCGGTGGTTCTGGGCCGCGCGGCTTTGGCGGATCCGGAGTATCCAAACAAGGTCCTGACCGGGCACACAGAGAAGATTCGTCCGTGCATTGCCTGTAACCAGGGCTGCATCACACGGCTCCAACAGGGGAAACAGCCTACCTGCGCGGTCAATCCTGCGGCAATGCGGGAGGTGCGTTATGCGCTCCGGCCCTGTGTACAGCCCAAGAAAGTGGTTATCGTTGGCGGCGGCGTGGCGGGCATGGAAGCAGCCAGAGTTGCGGCCATACGTGGGCACAAGGTCACGCTCTACGAAAAAAATGATGTGCTGGGCGGCAATTTGATTCCGGGCGGTTCTCACAGTTTTAAGAAAGAGGTGCGGGAGCTGAACGCTTGGTATCAAAACGAGTTGAGCGAACTCCCAGTGGATATCCATGCTGGGGAAGCGGTCAGCACAGAACAGGTCCGTAGCATGAGTGCCGATGTGATCATTCTGGCCGCGGGTTCCGTACCCATCATGCCCCCGGTTCCGGGAATTGATGACACGAAGGTTCTTGGATGTATGGATGCCTTCGTCCACCCGGAGAAGGTCGGCCAGAAAGTGGTCGTGATCGGCGGTGGACTGGTAGGCTGTGAGATGGCACTGGACTATGCTCAGGAGGGAAAAGAGGTCACCGTTGTGGAGGCTCTGCCGAAGATCCTGTCAGCAGGCATCCCATCCCCGATCCCCAACGGTCAGATGATCCCCGATCTATTCGAGCATCACCATGTGACGGTTCTGGAAAATCACAGGCTGTCCGCCGTGGAAAATGGCCGGGTCGTTTTGAGCGGCAAGGACCAGAGGAAGGAGTTGGATGCCGATACTGTGGTAATCGCGGTGGGCTTCCGCCCCGCCCCCTCCATGGCGCAGGAGCTTCAGGGTTGCGGCGCTGTCGTTTATGAGATTGGAGATGGCCAGCAGGTCAGCACCATCCTCCACGCTGTCTGGGATGGCTATGAGGTGGGCAACAACATTTAATTTCTATGGTATAAGGCAAATTTGCTTTATATAAAAAATCAACAACTCAGGAGGGCTTATCATCATGAGAGATCAAATGAAGGAATACCAGGCGGTGGAGGCCGCTGCGATGAAGTTTGTCAAGAGCGTCGCCGAGGGCAACAGCAAATATGCCAAAGAGCTGTTTATTGACGAGGCCGTTTTGTTTGGCTACCTGGATGGTACTTTAGAGCATGGCTCCATTGAGCAGTTCTACCACAATGTGGACACTGTGCCCGGCGGCGACAATTTCCAAGCCCGGGTGGATGTGCTGCTGGTGGAGGAAACTCTGGCCGTTGTCCGTGTGCTTGAGGAAGGCTGGGGCGGCCGCATCGACTTCACCGACGTCCTGCTCCTGCTGAAGATGAACGGCGAGTGGAAGTGCGTCGCCAAGGCGTACAACCAGAACTCCGATACGATCCAGAAGTAAGTGACAACCGGCAGCCCTCATTGAGACGGCTGCCGGTTTGACTTATTTAGAAAATATATTGACCTCAAATATGTCTAAATAAAGAGGAGCTCATATGCTGGATTTTACAAAAACCTTACAGCCGGACGAGCCACTTATCCATCCCAGTTGTGTGGTGAAAAATTGTACTTTTGGTGCCTATGTAGAACTGGGTGATCACTGCACGGTTGAAGAAACTGATTTGGGAGATTACACCTATCTATTCGGATCTAACGATGTAATTTTTGCGAAACTGGGAAAATTCAATTCCATTGCTACCGGAGTACGCATTAATCCTGTAAATCATCCCATGAGGGAACGAGCGGCAGCCCATCATCTGACCTATCGGGCAGCCCACTATGGTTTGGGGGAGGATGATCCGAGCATCATTCAGTGGCGGCGCAGCCGTAAAGTGGTTACAGGGAATGACGTATGGATCGGGCACAATGCAGTAATCATGGGTGGAGTTGCTTTGGGGGATGGTGCGGTGGTAGGAGCAGGAGCAGTGGTCACCCACGACGTCGCGCCTTATGAGATTGTGGGCGGGGTACCAGCACAGCATATAGGCTGGCGTTATAACAATGATACCATTGCTGCTCTGCTGCGTATTCGATGGTGGGATTGGACCCGTGAGCAGCTCCAAAAGCAACTGCCTGATTTGAATGATGTGTCCACGTTGATTCGCAAATACGACGGTTGATAAAAAGGTTTCACTTTCTATTGGGTAAGTATCGCACTTTCATGTGCGTACTTGTTATTTTTCTTGTTCATGGTAATATGGTCATACAAGCCGGGAGCAAGCTTAGAACGGCTGGAAAATTTAACAGGGAGAGTATATATTATGGGTAAAAAAATCGTAGTAATCACTGGAAGCCCTCGCAAAAACGGCAATAGCTTTGCCATGACAGAGGCATTCATCAAAGCTGCGGAGAAAAAAGGCTACACCATCACCCGTTTTGACGCAGCCCTGAAAAACGTGGGCGGCTGCCATGCTTGCGAAACCTGCTTCAAAACCGGAAAAGCCTGCTCCTTTGATGACGACTTCAACACCATCGCTCCCGCTATCCTGGAGGCTGATGCCGTGGTGTTCACCATGCCGGTCTACTGGTATTCCATCCCGGCCCAGATTAAGGGCGTCATCGACAGGCTGTTCTCTTTCTGTGTGGCCGGTAAGGATGTCGCCGGTAAGGAGTGCGCGGTCATCGCCTGCTGCGAGGAAAACGATATGTCCGTCCTGGACGGCGTGCGCAATCCTGTGGAACGCTCCGCCGCGCTGCTGAAGTGGAAAATGGTGGGCGAGGTGCTGGTCCCCGGTGTGCTCAATGTGGGCGACATCGAAAAAACGGACGGATGCAAGCAGGCGGCTGCTCTGGCAGACAAATTCTGAGGAGGATTCGATATGGCTAAGAAAGTTGTCATTTTGAACGGCAGCCCCCGAAAAAACGGCAACACCTCTGCGCTGGTCAAAGCCTTTACCCAGGGAGCAGAAAGCGCCGGCCATACTGTGACTGAGTTCTTTTTGGGCGGTATGGATATCCACGGCTGCAAGGGCTGTTTTGGCGGACACAGCAGCAGGGAGTGCCCCTGTGTTCAACAGGACGACATGAACAAGATCTATCCGGCGGTAAAGGACAGCGACGTGGTGGTGCTGTCCAGTCCCCTTTACTACTGGACCATGAGCGGCCAGATCCGGACGGCCCTGGACCGCCTGTTTGCCTTGGAAGAAGGGGACGGCAACCTGTTGCGTGGAAACGGCAGGGGGTCCGTGCTGCTGATGGCGGCGGAGGGCCATGGTTTTGAGGACGCGATGCTCTACTTCGACCATTTGATGGAGCATCTTCGGTGGAAAAATCTTGGCAAAGTGCTGTGCGGCGGCGTCATGGACGTGGGCGACGCACAGGGCCGCAAAGAGCTGGACGATGCCCGGGAACTGGGCAAATCAATTTGAATGCAGGAGGAAATCATATCATGGAACAGATCAAATTACCCCAGGCTGCTGTGCTGACCGCCCCCAATCCCGTCACAGTAGTATGTACGGAAAAGCCGGACGGAACCACTAACCTGGCCACAGTGTCCTGGTGGACCTATCTCTCCTTCAACCCGGAAATGATTGCCTATACCATGGCGAAAACCTCCTACAGCGGGGAGATGGCGCGTGGCAACGGAAAAGTTGTTCTCACTGTCCCCGGTGCCGAAATTGCCGAGGCGGTCATGGGCTGCGGCAGCACCACCGGACGGGAGACGGACAAGGTAGAAAAGTTTGGAATTAAACTGGCTGAACTCCCTGGCTGCTCCATTAAGATTCCAGCCCACAGCCGTGTGGCTATCCAGTGCCGGATGAAGGAGTTCCATGAGGTGGGCGACCATTACCTATATATCTGCGAGGTTGAAAATGTCTATGGCAATGAGGCGGAGGAAGCGCTGTTTGCCTGGAATGGATATTCTCAGCTTCGTCCGGCAAAGTGAGGAGAATCCGATGGAGATTACCAAAGAAACAACGATGGGTGAAATGCTGGAGTATGACCGGGGCATTGCCTACATTCTGATGCAATCTGGAATGCACTGCGTCGGGTGCCCCTCCTCTGTTCACGAATCCTTAGAGGAAGCGTGCGCAGTTCACGGCCTGGATGCGGACACTGTTTTGCTGTCCATCAGAGACTATTTTTCCAAGAAACGGTAATGGGAACCGACGGGATTGGTGCTGAATTTACCCGCTGTTCCTTACTCCGGAATGATAGGAGACCTAAGCATGAGTAAAGTTTTATTGATAAACGGCAGCCCTAATGAGCGTGGCTGCACATTTACAGCGTTGACGGAAATTGCAAACACGCTTTCAAAGCATGGGGTAGAATCGGAGCTGTTTTATATAGGGAAAAAACCAATCGCTGGCTGTATTGACTGTGGGAAATGTGAACAGACAGGGCGGTGTGTTTTTACTGATGGGGTAAATGAAATTCTTGAAAAGTTGGATGAGTACGATGGTCTTGTCGTCGGTTCCCCTGTGTATTACGCAGGTCCCTCAGGACAGCTCTGCGCGTTTTTAGACCGTTTATTCTATTGCAGTGAAGCAAGAATGGCAGGAAAACTGGCGGCAGCGGTTGTCTCGTGCCGCAGGGGCGGAGCCAGCACTGCATTCGACCGCTTAAACAAATATTTTGGCATCAGCAATATGCACACAGTTGGGTCTCAATATTGGAATCAGGTGCACGGCTTTACACCGGAGGATGTACGCAAAGATGGTGAAGGTTTGCAGACTATGCGAACACTTGCACAAAACATGGCCTGGCTGCTGGAAAATATAAAGGCTGGTAAAACACAGGGAGTTGCTCCCCCACAATATGAAACAAGGATCAACACACACTTCATTTAGGGGAACATCAAAACCATGATGCTCTCTGAGCTAGTTGCTCTGAATATGGGCCGTAAAAGGTCCCTTGGTGTAGATTGTTGCTAAGAGCTTATCCACAAATTAGCGATGAACGGGGATAAGCTTGCGCCAGACAATAATAGCGCAGGCAAAGTGGATCAAAGCAAGGTAGTTTTGTGCCTTTTTCTCAAAGCGAACGAGCAGCTTGCGGAAACGGTTGAAAAAAGAGTGCGTGACTTCAACCACCCAGCGTCTGGCCTTGAAGTTAGGGTTGCGCTCTATTTCTTTGCGCTCCTCACCTCTGGGACGAATATGAGCGGTATACTGGCGTACTTCAATGGACCGGGCGCCGCCTGTATAGCCAGCGTCCAGGCAGAGATTTTGTGGATGCTGCTCACAGACTCCCGGACGAGAAACGACGATTTTATCCAGCGTTTCTTCCAAAAGCTTGATATCATGTGTGTTTGCTCCTGAAAGAACAACGGACAGCGGAAGTCCTTTTTCATCGGTTAAAACGCTACGTTTTATCCCCATTTTTTCCACGGTCGGTTGGATTGTGTCCCACCGACTCCCGGGCCAGAGGCGCTTTTATCATGCAGCCATCAACGCTCTGCCATTCCCAGCCAATTCCCTCTAACTCGTCGTATTTCTCCAAACCCAATACCCATATCTTTTCAAAGAAACCCGCCCCTTGTCATTCTTGAAAATATCGGTGAATACTGCTGCCGCACCCATATTCCCGCGGAACAGCTTTCCACTGGCACCCGGTCCGCAGAACATAGAAGATGCCCTCCAGTACTTGTCGGGCGGGTAGGCCTGGCCGTCCTTGCCCTGGTTCTTTCTGGTAATGTTTGTTCGGATCTCGCTGCTTCTTTGGTATATATGTTTCTATTTCTTCCCACAGTTCATCCGATATTGTCCAGGATTGCGTTCCCTTTTTCTTTTCCATTTCCTCACCCCTGGACATTTTATCACAATCGCTCTAATTTATGGATAAGCTCTAAGTATCAGTGCACATATATGATCGCAATATAAAAGGAAACGTCGCTCAAGCAAGTTTTACCTGCTGAGCGACGCTTTTTAATAATTGTCCACGCTCTATATTGGCATTGCTGAAGATTTTGCTGTAAAGCAGAATGATTACAGCAAAGTCATCGCGTATCTAAAATATGATCGCGGAAACAACGGACTACCGGGGGCATGAAGCGGCCTCGTTTCCAAACCATGTACTGGTTACGGATCGGGGTATCGTGTTCAAACCGCAGGACAGAAACCTTGTCCATGCACAGGGAGGGGCTGTCGGCAATCAAAGCAATGCCCAGGCCCGCTTCTACGAGGCCAATGATTGTGTGGTCGTCGGGCACTTCAAATGCAATTTCCGGAGTGATATCTGCGGCACGGCACAATTCCCAAAAGCAGTAGGAAATACCAGAGTTTACGTTGCGATAAATGATGAATTGCTCATTTTTCAACTGCCGGAAGTCAACGTGCTCTTTTCCGGAGAGCTTGTGGTCAAAAGGAACGATCACGATGAGGTCTTCCGTTTTCAGAAGTACACGCTCAATATCAGCATATGCAGCATCGTCTATCTCATAGTCGCCGCAAAAGCCCAAATCAGCTTCGCCCTCAAGCACACTCTCAAGGATTCGGCTGGATATTGTGTACTCCATCGAAAACGTGACCTTGGGATACTGCTTTTTGAAGGAACGGATTTTTGTGGGGAGGTATTCTGCGCACATTGTATAGATGCCGGAAACGCGGATTTTACCAGTAGAAACATCCATCTGCTCCTGTACAGCGCGCAATCCATTTTCGATACTGGAAGAAGCCTGGACCACATAGTTCAAAAAAATCTTCCCGTATTCCGTTAGGACAGAGTTTCTGCCCCGCTTTTCAAACAGAGGAAACCCGAGCTCCGCCTCTAAAGAGCGAATTGATTTACTCAGGGCCGACGGCGTAAGAAACAACTGCTCTGCTGCACGAGAAAAGTTTTGTGTATCTGCGACAGTTTGAAAATAGGTAAGATGTTGCCAATTCATATTAGCTGCCCCCTTTATGCAGCGATAACGATAGTTGACGAATTTTCATGGTATCTAGTCGTAAACGGAACAGTTCCTACCAACCCTTCATCATTATAACATATTTCAGCCCTGGTTTCACAGCAAATTCAACAATAAAACGGCGAAATAGATGAATATTTTTCACAGAAGCAGAGAAGAAATGGAATGTGAATTTTTTGACGTGTTGACCGGAAACGACGGAAATAGACGTTTCCACCTTTCACATGGTATAGTCAAAACAGCGAAGCACTTCCCCATACAGCACCTATTTTTTGATTATGTCCAACAAAAATCATGGAAGGAGAATCACAGCTATGGCAGAAAGCAAGACCTACCAAAACCTGAAGTTTGAGATGGTTCGACCGAATATCGGCCTGCTGACCATCAACCGTCCGGAGGTACTGAACGCGCTGAACATCCAGACCTTTGGCGAGTTGAACCATCTGTTTGAGGAGCTGGAGAAAAGCCAGACCGTGAAGGGCCTCATCGTTACGGGAACCGGGCGTTCCTTCGTCGCCGGTGCGGACCTGGGTGAGTGCGCCGACGCGAAGATCGAGGAGAACCGGGCCTACGCCCAGCTGGCGCAGAGCACCTTCAATCGCCTGGAGGCGCTGCCCATGCCCACTATCGCGGCGGTGAACGGGTTTGCTCTGGGCGGCGGCTGTGAGATGAGCCTGGCCTGTGACATCCGAATCGCTGGTGAGAAGGCTAAATTCGGCCAGCCGGAAGTGGATCTGGGCGTGATTCCCTGCTTCGGCGGTACTCAGCGCCTGACCCGGCTCATTGGCACTGGCCTGGCCAAGGAGCTGATTTTCACCGGTCGTAAGGTGACCGCTGACGAGGCCCTGTCCATGGGTCTGGTGAACCGGGTCGCTCCCCAGGATACTCTGCTGGACATCGCGGTGGAAATGATGGAGCTGATCGTCTCCAAGTCCCACACCGCCGTCAAGTACGCCAAGGTCGCCATCGACCGCGGCAGAGACATGGCCCTGACTGACGGCCTGGAGTTCGAGAAGGATCTGTCCGCCATCTGCTATGGCCTGCCCGACAAAGAGGAAGGCGTCAAGGCGTTCTTCGAGAAGCGCAAGCCCGTGTTCAAGAGCTGATTCAACTCTCCATTGTTCCTGCGGATGAATACCGTTGGACAACTCATATAGCAAAAAAACCTCAAAAATACAATATGTGAAACGTGGACTGGTACTTCCTCAACGGCTGGCAGGACAACAAGTTTGACCTGTTCAACGATGGCAAAATCATCATCTACTTCACCCCCGGCCACTCCGTCGGCCACCAGTCCCTGCTGGTGAACACCGACGAGGATGGCTCCTTCCTGCTGACGGCGGACGCCTGCTACGTGGAGGAAAACATCGCCGCCGGTGTGCTGCCCGGCCTGGTCTGCGACAGCCCCTCCTATCTCCAGAATCTGAAGACCTTCCGTCTTCTGGAGAAGACCGGCGTGAAGATTGTGACCGGTCACGATCCCGAACTGTGGAAGACCTTCAAGCACGCTCCCGAGTATTACAAGTAAAACCAAAGCGCTTTCGGCGGGGGAATGTCTCCCCTGCCGAAAGTGATATATACCTAAAACATGACGGAAAGGAATCAGATTTATGAATTATTTTCAGCTGACAGAAGATCAGAAAATGATCAAGGATCTGGCCCGGGATCTGGCCCAGAAGAAGTTCAAGGCCATTGCCGCCGAAATCGACGAGGAAGAGCGCTTCCCCGCTGAGAACATCAAGGACTTGGCCGAAGCCGGAATCTTAGGCTGCTGGCTCCCCGAGGAGTACGGCGGTGCCGGGCTGGATTTCCTGTCCTTCATTCTGGCCAACGAGGAGGTTGCCAAGGTGTGCGGCGCTACCTCCAGCATTATCTCCACCCACTGCGTCTCCATGACCTGCCTGAACCTGTTTGGTACGAAGGAGCAGAAGGAGAAGTACCTGCCCCTGATGGCGGAGGGCCATCTGATGGGCTTCGCGCTCACGGAGCCCAACGCCGGGTCCGACGCTTCAGGCATGACCACCAAGGCGGAGAAAGTGGACGGCGGCTGGGTGCTCAACGGCGCTAAGATGTTCATTTCCAGCGCACCGGCCAAGCTGTTCGAGCTGCTCAGCGGCGCCAGCATTATTTAAAGGAGGGGAAGCGCAATGGAAGCCAAGACCAAAGACCTGTGGGTATTTGTTGAGACCAACGAGGACGGCACCGCGAAGAACGTGGGCATCGAGCTGCTGACCCCCGGCAAGATGATGGCGGGCAAGCAGGGCGGCGCTCTGGTGGCCGTGGTGATCGGCTGCGGCGCGGACGAGGCCGTGAAGGCCGCCTCTGAGCACGGCGCGGACAAGGTGATCGTCGTGGACGGTCCCGAGTACAAGCACTATACCACCGACGCCTATGCCATCGCCCTGTGCACCCTGGTGGAGAAGTACGGCCCCACCAGCATGCTCATCGGCGCCACCAATAACGGCCGTGACCTGGGCCCCCGCGTTTCCTGCCGTCTGCACACCGGCCTGACCGCCGACTGCACCGCCTTGGACATCGACGACGAGACCGGCAACGTGGCCTGGACCCGTCCCGCCTTCGGCGGCAACCTGATGGCCACCATTATCTGCCCCAATCACCGTCCGCAGATCGGCACCGTCCGTCCCGGCGTGTTCAAGAAGGGCGACGTGGTGGAGGCCAAGGCCGAGATCGTGAAGGAAGACCTGCACGTGGCCGACAGCGATATCCGCACTCAGGTGCTGGAGATCATCAAGGACCTGGGCGGCGAGAACGTGGACCTGGAGGGCGCTGAGATCATCGTGTCCGGCGGCCGCGGCGTGGGCGGCCCGGAGGGCTTCGAGCCCATCAAGGCCCTGGCTGACGCTCTGGGCGCCACCGTGGGCGCGTCCCGCGCGGCGGTTGACGCGGGCTGGATTGCCCACGCCCATCAGGTGGGCCAGACCGGCAAGACCGTGGGTCCCAAGCTGTACATCGCCTGCGGCATCAGCGGCGCCATCCAGCATCTGGCCGGCATGAGCGGATCGGATGTGATCGTGGCCATCAACAAGGACCCCGATGCCCCCATCTTTGACGTGGCCGACTACGGCGTGGTGGGCAATCTGTTCGAGGTCCTGCCGGTTCTCGTGGATGAAATTAAAAAGGTCCGCGGATAAAGGTGCTGAAAAGCATTAAGGGAAAGCTGCAATTTCAAAAGTGTAGTTCTTTCACGGTCAAATAGCATTGTCCTTGTGGCACATCGCTTTGCAGGCATCGAAGAAGATGTTGGCACAAGCTCCTTATTTCGTTTCGCAAGATACAGAGCCTCTCATTTCCAGAGTGTTTTTGCCTCTACGACGCTTTGGGCCACCCTGATTCTACACCAGATATGTATGCTATGCTCCTGCACATAGTTTTCGGTGTAGACTCAGCATGGTCGGTCTGCAAGGCCGCAGCAAAAATACGCAGAACTACGCTTCACGCCGTGTTCCTGGAAATGATGCCTGTATCCTTATTTACTGTGCATCTGTATCAGCCCTCCAATTTTTAGAGAGGCTTTGTACCCCACAAGTGCAATTTTGAATAGCTCACGGAGCTTTCTGTTTGGGGAGGGCAATGTCCTGCCCTTTTTTTATAGTTATGAGGAGGTTCAAAAGACACAATGGTTACGAAGGTTTGGGATGATCCGGTTATATACAGTATCCAGGTGGACTTACCCCAAAACCCATTGCGGTTTCTGAATGTGTATGTGATTGTAACACCGGAACAGAATCTGCTGATTGACACCGGCTTTAATCGTATAGAATGCAGGGAGGCTTTGTGGTGCGGTATACGGGAGCTAAATCTGGATTTGGAGAAAACTAGCGTTTTCCTCACCCATGTTCATTCTGATCATACCGGGCTGGCGGGTGATTTTGTCCTGCAAAACTGCCCAATCTACATGGGACGAATCGATTACAACTATTTGTGTGGGATGAAAACTGGAACCAACCTGACTGCGATGGAAAATCAGTTCCACCGGGAGGGGTTCCCCACGAAGGAGTTGGTCCGTCAAAACCGGGAGAACCAAGGACGCCGATACAGTGTCGCCCAAATATTCCCGGCACTATTGGTGGATGATGGGGCTGTCATTCTCTTGGGACAGCTTGAAGTGCGATGTGTCCACACACCTGGACATACACCGGGTCATATGGCACTGTATTTGCCTGAGCAGAGATTACTGTTTTCCGGCGATCACATCCTTTTTGACATCACGCCTAATATTTCAGTGTGGAACGGGGTTCCTCATTCGCTGGAGGATTACTTGAACAGTTTGAATAAAATCCGCTCACTGGATATCCAAGCTACTTTCCCAGCTCACCGGCATGGAGAGTCCGATGTATACCGCCGCATTGATACTTTACAGGAACACCACCGGGAACGGCTGGAGGAGATTCGACAAGCGGTAGAGACTCATCCTGGATCTTCCGCTTATCAAATCGCGGGGATGATAACTTGGTCCACCCGGGGGCTGGGCTGGGAAGAGTTTCCTGCCCATCAAAAGTGGTTTGCTATGGGGGAAACACTGGCGCATCTTATCTATTTGACTGATGCAGAGCAAATTATACGAAAAGAGAAAGATAATTTTATTCAATACTATTCAGCGTAGATATGCCAATAAAACTATGAAATAATCAGAAATATCCTGTGTAAGTGTTTAGGAGCTTTCCCAATATATATCGGCAAGACGTATAAATCCGATTCACGTCTGTGTATCAGTCGCATGAGCAGGGAGATACACGATGCGATGGAAATCCTTCCGCATTGAAATTATCTGCCAGCATGATGTGTCTCAATGCATTGCTTTATTTGTATCTGCGTCTACATCATCCTCTCGTTGTAAGCGTAGACTGCTAAATGCTTTTTTTCCGACCAAGCTGACCATAGGAAATCGACATTCCCAAATAAGTGGGGTTGCCAATTATACCCTACAGGACAAAAATTTTTTATTTTGTTTTTTCCAAGCATCACGGTCCAGGTGTCGTTCCCCGCCGGACTAGGGAACCGCTGATTTATTTTCTGAATTTTCAGAAAAAGCGCAAAAACTGTAATATAAAATAAATCAGTGGCTTCCTTGCTGCTTTGCATGGTGGATTGCAAACAGTAAATTAGTTCGGAAAGGATTGTAAAACAATGAAGACGGACATGAAGGCCTATGTGACGGGGTTGTTAGAAACGTATCCGATGCGAGAGAAGCAGATTGACCTATTGCACTATGAGTTGTCTCATCCCACCAGTGTTTCACCGGAGGAGATGATTGGAGCCATGTCGCTTGCACATGGCATGGCTGGTGCACAGCCTGCTGGGTATATTTCTGATAAGACTCGCTATATTGCGCTAAACTATCAGGACAAAGTAATTAGAACTAATTCTGATGTTAAGGCTGAAATCGTGGGACGGCTAGTAGAGCTTGAACAGGAGCAGAACAGACTCAAGCACTATGTTTCGCTTTTGAAAGAAAGGGAGGCAAAGGTAATTCGACTGTTTTATTTTGAGGGATATACCTGGGAAGAAGTCTCCAATGCCGAGAATATTGCGCTGAGGACCGTCTATAAGGTCAAGGCGCGCGCTATTGATCAGCTTGCAGCAATGTATGAATTTTCAGGCACTTTGAACTAAGTGTAGGGCACCTATGGGGCACACTAAGGGCACCTCTAGGACACTGTTTTTGCAGTAGAAAGGGCATTGCAAAGGCAGTTAATTATGTGCTATTATTATGCTGACAGAAAAAGGAAGGCACTTTCTGGATGGACCCAGAAAGTGCCTTTCATAATAAGTCCAAATTGTTTTAATGGCGTAAGGAATTAAAAATAAAGTTGCCGGAGGAGCTGTGCGCCTATTGAATTGCCCGAAGAGTTATCGTACAATAGCTTTGAGAGCCAGCGGCGCACCTTGACAACCACATAGACTTCGGCACACGGCACACAGAGGAGGATCTGTCATGTGTGAAAAGAGGCAGGAAATTTTAACAGTAGAAGACGTGCGGCAGGTTTTAAAAATCGGCAGTAACGCCGCATACAATCTTGTTCACAGCGGGGCTTTTCCGGTTATCAAAATCGGCCAGACCTACCGGATACCCGCTAATCCCTTTTATGCGTGGCTGGAAAATCCCGGTGCCGTGACACATTAGGTCAAATCTTCAATTACGACTGAATTGGAGGTTTTACCATGGCTAGAAAAAGAGCGAACGGCGAGGGCAGCTACTACCAGCTGCAAGACCGAACCTGGGTGTATCAGGTGACAGTCGGGAGGAAAGAAGACGGCTCCCCCAAGCGGAAATCCTTCAAAGGCCGCACCAAGGCCATCTGTAAGGAGCGCTGGAAGGCGTGGGAGGCCGAACAGGCCGAACTGGTGAAACAGGCTGCGGCAGAGCGGTTGGAGGCGGAAAACGTGGAGGCACTGGCTGCCCGTCTCGGGCACTTCCCGGAGGCTGAAACGCTGTTCAGCGATGCCTTCATGGAATGGCTCAAGCTCTACAAATCGCCGCCTACCCGAAAGCCATCCACATACGCCAGCTATCTGGCAACCTATGAAACCCACTTTTCCCCGGCGTTCGGGGAGATACCTTTGTATGAGGTTACTCAGGATGTGGTGCAGGACTACTACCAGAAAAAGCAGCTCGCCGGGGCACGTAAGGACGGTAAGGACAGCGGCCTTTCGCCCAAAACCATCCGCAACCACCATATGATCTTGAAGGATTTTTTTACGTATGCGGAGGGCAAGTATAAGCTGCACGGTAACCCTACGCTGTGCACCACCCGTCCGGAGGTCATCCAAAGAGAGATGCGGGTGCTCAGCCCCAGCGAGATGGAAGTTTTCATCCGAGAAGTCATGAAGGAAACCCAGCGGATCGCTATCCTTACAGACCTGTTCGTTGGGTACCGGAAGGGGGAATTGCTGGCCCTGGAGATCTCAGATTTTGATTTGGAACGCCAGACACTCCGGGTGTCTAAGAATATCCAACGTGTCCCGACGGTAGCTCTCTCGCTGGACAATCCAAACATCAAAATCCTAAACTATGATCCAAGCAAAAAGACCCACCTGATTGTCCAGAACACCCCCAAGACGCGGAGTTCCTACCGTGAGACGTCCATTTCGGACGGCCTGTGTGAGCTTCTGGTCCGGCACATCTTCACTATGGCCAATTCGGACTGGCCCAATCCCAATAATCTGTTGTTCCCGTCCACTACGGGCACCTACATCGACCCCAAGAGCTTTGACATCCGTTTGCGGGCAGTGTCCAAACGGTGCGAGATCAAGAATGTGAATCCTCATGCGCTCCGGCACACCATGGCTACCCGGCTGGTGGAGGAGAAAGTGCCGCTGAACATCGTCCAAGGCATTCTGGGGCACTCGTCTATCGAGACCACCCGGAAGTACCTGCACAAGAATGAGGAGATCGAACGGGAGGCCATTGAGTCCATGTCCAACCACCTCAGCATGGAGAACCTGCTCGATACACCCCAGCTGAACGGGGCGAAGAAGCGGGGAAAGTTTGCGGGAGTGATCCTGCCGGACTTCTCGGACAAGGAGAAAGGTTCCGGGCAGTAGGTAGAAGATTTTGCAAACTGTGCGGCGTTGCCCACTTTACTGCAAACAGTATAAGAGTGTGCGGCAGAAAAAAATTGAAGGGAGAACTTTTTATGAGGGTGCTTTAACAGGAATAATTCGCAAAGAACTCTCTGGGCAAATCCAATTGCAAATTGCAACCGGGCAAGGGAAAAGCCTTGAACCCGTTGGGATTCAAGGCTTTTTTGGTTGCGGGGGCCGGATTTGAACCGACGACCTTCGGGTTATGAGCCCGATGAGCTACCAGACTGCTCCACCCCGCGATATCGAAATATTTAGTTTTACCGGATGCCCGGTGACTCTTGGGGTTATGAGCCCGATGAGCTACCAGACTGCTCCACCCCGCGATATAAAATTGGTGCCGGAGACCGGGGTCGAACCGGCACGGGATCGCTCCCACGGGATTTTAAGTCCCGGGCGTCTACCAATTCCGCCACTCCGGCTTACCGCTTGTTCGAGGCTAGATAATGATAGCACGTTTTCCAAGGCTTGTCAACCCCTAATTTTCCGTGGATAGCGTTCTTTTTTTGTCGGGCACAGAACACTTGACGGCGAACCCAAATTGTGCCAAACTAATATCTATCATAAAGGAGGCGTTTCCCATGCACAATGAGCTTACCCGAAAGGATATCGAACTCATGCGCCAGGAGCTGGAATACCGCCGGACGGTGCTCCGCCCCAAGCTGATCAAGGACGTGCAGACTGCCCGAGCATTTGGCGATCTGAGCGAAAACTTTGAATACAAGGCCGCCAAGCGGGACAAGAACCGCAACGACAGTCGCTGCCGCTATTTGGAAAATATGATCAAAACCGCCGTCGTCATTTCAGATCAGTCCAGAGAGGGTACTGTGAGCCTGTACGACAAGGTTACCTTCTACGTGGAGGAGGACGATGAGACGGTCACCTGCCAGATCGTCACCACCGTGCGTCAGGATGCGCTGAAGAACCGCATCAGCAAGGAGTCCCCCGTGGGCAAGGCGGTGCTTGGCCGCAAGGTGGGTGACCGGGTCACGGTGCAGGTCAGCGACAGCTACAGCTATGACATCGTCATTCAAACAATCGAACCCGGCGAGGACACCGGGGAGGCCCCGCTGATGGGCTTCTAACTAAAAAAGAGTGCCGAGCCGGATATTTTATCTGCGGGCGCCCTCCGCGCCCCGAAAAGGAGTTGGAGTGCTATGAACCGCACCGCCCACCCCATCAACGGCATCCTGTTGCCAGCATCTGCCCTATTCGGGCTGGCACTGATCACCTTTGGATTCTGTCAGGCTTCACTGATGGAAATCCTGTCTGGTTTATGCGCCATTTTTACCACGGAGGACGTGCTCATTACAGATTACATCGCCGTGGCTGGGATCGGCGCGGCCTTTGTCAATGCAGGGCTTGTCACCCTGGTGAGCTCCGCCATCCTCTGTAAATGGGACGACACCCCAAACGGCGCCACTATGGTGACCATCGGGCTCATGTCCGGCTTTTCTCTGTTCGGCAAAAATATTGTCAATCTGTGGCCCTGCTTTTTTGGAACGGTGCTTTACACCCTGGTTAAACGAGAGAGCTTTTCCAAACACGTCAACCTAGCTCTGCGGGGCACCGCTCTGGCCCCCATGGTGAGCTTTCTGTCCATCAAATTCAGCCCTTGGCTGGGCATTGCCACAGGTCTTCTGGTGGGCTTCTTGCTGCCTCCTGTGGCGGAGCACGCCCACCGGGTCCAGAACGGCATGAACCTGTACAGTGTGGGCTTTTCCTGTGGTCTGCTGGCCATGATGATGGTGCCCGCCTTCAAGGCCTTCGGGCTGAATCCGGCCTCTGCCCACTACTGGTCCACCGGAAATAATGTCCGGCTGGGCATTGCCCTGACGGTGTTGTGCCTTACCTTTATTATCAGCGGACTGGTCCGAGGCCCCAAGCCGGTGCTGACCAAATACTGGGCGCTGCTGCGCACCTCGGGCCGGGTGCCCAGCGACTACGTGCGCACCTTTACCCCGGGCCCGGTGCTGGTAAATATGGGGATCAACGGCCTGATCGCCACCGGCTACATCCTGATCACCGGCGGCGACCTGAACGGGGCCACCATCGGGGCCATCTTCACTATCATTGGCTTTTCCGGCTACGGTAAGCACGCCTTCAATATCGTCCCCGTGATGGCGGGGGTACTGTTGGGCAGTCTGACAAACCATGTGGACCCAAACAGCAGCTCTCTCCAGCTGGCGGGGCTGTTCGGTACCACTCTGGCCCCCTTTGCGGGGGTGTTCGGCTGGCCGTTTGGGATGTTGGCCGGACTGCTGCACTCGTCGGTGGTGCTCCAGGCGGGGCTGCCTCTGGAGGGGATGAACCTATACAACAATGGGTTTTCCGGGGGCCTGGTGGCCATCGTGCTCTATCCCATTCTCACCTCCCTGGTAAAGAGCCGCCGGCCTGTGTTGATGGAGGAGGATTTGTTTGCTATGTTTGCCTCGGACGCCCCGCAGCGGCCGGAGGAGCTGCCCGGTAAGGAGCGGCGGCTTGGGAAGGACAGGCGGTCGGGAAATGAGCGGCGGGCAAAAAAACAGGAGCGGGACGGCGAGGAGCGCCGGTCCGGCAAGGACAGGCGGACCCCCGGGAAAAAGAACTAGAAACAGCCTTGGCTGTTTGGAACCGGGGAGTGTTTTGTTACAGCTGAAGGATGACACCCACAAGGGCCGACAGTCCGATAAAGCAGATGGGGTGCAGCTTTTTCAGCGGAGTAAACTTCACCAGCACGAAAATGACAACGGCTAGTATAATTGCGGGCCAGTAAAACAACTCGTACTTCAGAACAACGGAACCGGGTGCCGTCTCGTGGAACATCAGCGCAATTTTCGCCACCTGGAGCAGGGCCGCGGTAATGAGGGCCACCGACGCCGCCCTCAGGCCGTAGAACACTGCGTCCACCGCCTTGGACTGGCGGAACTTTTCCAAAAATCCGGCGATGATGATGATGATGACGATGGAGGAGGACACCAGCCCCAAGGTGGCCACAATGCCTCCGACTACGCCTGCGGTGTGGAAGCCCACATAGGTGGCCATATTCACCCCCATGGGTCCGGGAGTGGACTCGGAGATGGCGATCATGTCGGCCAGCTGGCCAGAGGTGAACCAGCCTGTGCGTTCCCCCAAATCGGTGAGGAAGGGGATGGTGGCCAGGCCGCCCCCCACGGAGAACAGCCCCACCCGGCAGAACTCGAGGAACAATCTTATGAGGAGCATGAAATCTAGCGTGAGAGGCATTATTTCAGCCCTCCCTTCGCTGCGCGGACGCACAGTCCGGCCACGCCCGCCGCGATGACCAGGAACACCGGAGAGGTCACCACGCCCAGCACCTGCCCCAGCGCGCCCTGAGGCAGGGAGAAATAGGTGCTGTATCCGGCCAGGGCCAGCACCAAGGCGTAGATGATCCGGGTGGGCCAGTCGATGACGGCGTTTTTGAACAGCTTGATGACGCTGGACGCGATCAGCGCCACCACCCCGGCCCGGACGCCGTTGAAGGCGTGGATCACGAACTCCAGGTGCATGAAGTTTTGCAGGAAAGCGGCGATGACCATGATGATGACCAGGGAGGGGAACACCAGCCCCAGGGTAGCCACCACGCCCCCGGCGACGCCTGCCTGGCTGCGGCCCACGAAGGTGGAGGTATTCACCGCGATGATGCCGGGAGTGCATTGGCCCACGGCGTAGTAATCGGCCAGCTCGGTCTCCGTGGCCCACTTTTTGCTTTCCACCAGCTCCCGCTGGAGGATAGGAAGCATGGCGTAGCCGCCGCCGAAGGTGCATACGCCGATGCGGGCGAAGGTGATGAATAGATCAACCAAAATAGGCAAATAAATCACTCCTTGTCGATTGTGTCAGGCATCCCCACAGGGGAAAGCCTTTATAAGGCCTCAAGCTCATCTAACCAGAGCTTTGCCGCCGCGTCGCTGGGCATCCGCCTCGTCGGCACAAGCTCCATATCCCTCGCTTCGGCCTGCGGCCAAAGCTCGTTCATTTCGCTGTGCCTCCTCTCCCCGCAAAGCCAAAGGCCGGCTTTGCGGGGGCCCCATTGGGCGACTGGCTGGCATTGTATATTTTATTGGATTTCTTCTAACTCGTCCAGCCACAACTTTGCCACCGCGTCGCTGGGCATCCGCCAATCTCCCCGGGGGCTCAGCGTCACCGATCCCACCTTGGGTCCGTCGGGCAGACAGGACCGCTTAAACTGCTGGGAGAAGAACCGTCGGTAAAAGTTTTTCAACCATCTCAGCAGTGTCTCCCGGTTGTAGCGGTCCCCCAGGGCATACTGGGCCAGCCGGAATACCTTCCGGGGCGGGAAGCCCCAGCGGATGGCGTAATACAGATAAAAGTCATGGAGCTCGTAGGGCCCTACCAGGTCCTCGGTCTTTTGGGAAATCTCCCCGTCCTTGGGGGGCAGCAGCTCGGGGGAGACGGGGGTGTCCAGGATGTCCCGGAGCACGTCCCCGATGCGCCCGTCCAGGCGGTCCGACTCATACGCCACCAAATGGCGCACCAGCGTCTTGGGGATGGAGGCGTTGACGGCGTACATGGACATATGGTCCCCGTTGTAGGTGGCCCAGCCCAGGGCCAGCTCTGACAGGTCCCCGGTGCCGATGACCAGGCCCCCCTTCTGGTTGGCCAGGTCCATGAGCACCTGGGTGCGCTCCCGGGCCTGGGCGTTCTCGAAGGTGACGGACTGGTCCTCCATGGACTGCCCGATGTCGGCGAAGTGCTGCTCCACCGCCTTGCCGATGTTGACCTCCCGGAAGTCCGTGCCCAGCTCGATGGCAAGGACCTCCGCATTCGAGCGGGTGCGTTTGGTGGTGCCGAAGCAGGGCATGGTGACAGCCAAAATGCCTTTTCGGTCCCGGCCCAGCATATCAAAGGCTTTCGCGGTGATAAGGATGGCCAGGGTGGAGTCCAGCCCGCCGCTCAGCCCCACCACGGCGCAGGAGGCGTTGGTGTGCTCCAGCCGCTTCTTGAGGCCCAGGGAGGCGATGGTCAAAATCTCCTCGCACCGCTCCGCCCGGTCCCCGGCGTCGGTTGGGATGAAGGGGGTGGGGGAGATGGGGCGGGTGAGGGTGGTTTGTTCCAAGGCTAGGTTGAAGCTCCCCAGCGGACAGCAGGGGGATTTGGGAACAAGGGGAAGGCTGGACATCCGCCGCCGCTCGTAGGCCAGCTTTTTCACGTCGACCTCGCTGACAGCCAGCCCGGTGCCGAACCGGCGCTCCGCCAACATGGTCCCATTTTCCGCTACCATATTGTGGCCGGAGAAGACTAGGTCGGTGGAGGATTCCCCCTCCCCCGCGTCGGCGTAGACATAGGCGCACAGGCACTGGGCAGACTGGCCCGTGACCAGGGAGCGGCGGTAGTCCGCCTTGCCCGTCACTTCGTCGGAGGCGGACAGATTTAAGATGAGGGTGGCACCCTTCGCCGCCAGCCGGGCGGAAGGCGGCTCAGACACCCATAAATCCTCGCAGATTTCCACGCCCACCACCAGCTCGGGAACGCTGATACAGTGGAACAATGCGCCGCTGGACAGCTCCGCCATCTCCTGTCCGGCAAAGGGAAGGTATTGCGTCTCGGCCAATTCAGAAGCGGAAGTGAACCACCGAGCCTCATAGAACTCTCCATAGTTTGGGATGTGGGTCTTGGGGATCAGCCCCAAAATCAGCCCCTTTTGTATAACTGCAGCGCAATTATACAATTTGTTTTCGCACTGCACCGGGATGCCCAGGGCGGTGAGCATATCCAGGTCCGCTGTCGCTTCCAAAATGGTGGCCAGCTCCCGCTCGGCCCCGTCCAGCAGCGTTTCCTGCAAAAACAGGTCTCCACAGGTGTAGCCAGTGATACAAAGCTCCGGCAAGGCCAGCACCTTGACACCCTGAGCCGCCGCCTCTTTCATCAGCGATATGATCTGCCCCGCGTTGTAGTCGCAGTCCGCCACCCGGATTTTCGGCGTGCCCGCCGCCACCTTGATAAAACCATCTCTCATGGAGTGTCCTCCTTAGACTAGTACCAATCAATATTGAAGTGTTGCCAGTTGGTAAATCATACTACTATTTTGCCCAAAATGCAACGGGGGGTGGACCATAAAGTATGGCGGCTTTTTTGCGGAATTTATATCCTGTTCATTGATTTCTGCCGGAAAATGGTGTAGACTAAAACAGTTAATCAAAAATTTTACTATAGGAGGCTGTTACCATGGCATACACATTTGCACAATACCAGGAAAGCGCTGATTACATCAAGGAAAAAATCGGAGGTTTTATCCCCAAAGTTGCCATGGTGCTGGGCTCCGGCCTGGGCTTCCTGGGCGACGTGGTGGAAAATCCCACCGCCATCCCTTATGGCGAGATTCCACACTTCAAGGCGTCCACCGCCCCCGGACACAAGGGCCAGCTGGTGTTTGGCGAACTGGCAGGGAAGAACGTGGCCGTTATGCAGGGCCGGATGCACCACTACGAGGGCTACGGCTACGACGATGTGTCCTACGCCGTCCGGGTTCTGCGCCTGCTGGGCTGTGACACCCTCATCGTCACCAATGCCGCAGGGTGTGTGCGCACCGACTGGCAGGCGGGCGATCTGATGCTCATCACCGACCACATCAAAATGTTCTCTGAGTCCCCGCTGCGGGGGACCAATATCCCCGAATTCGGTGTGCGCTTCCCCGACGCCTCCCACCTGTACACCCCCTGCCTCCAGCAGATCGCCCGGGAGACTGCCGCGGATATGTTCATCAACCTGCGGGAGGGGGTCTACTTCTACTGCTACGGCCCCCAGTACGAGACCCCCGCCGAGATCCGGGCGGCCCGCATCCTGGGCGGCGACGCGGTGGGTATGTCCACCGCCCCCGAGGTCATCGTGGCGGGCCACTGCGGTATGGAGATTCTGGGCTTCACCCTGCTGTCCAACATGGCCGCGGGCATCCTGGACCAGCCCCTCAGCGAAAAAGAGGTGCTGGACGCCGCCGAGGCGGCCAAGGACAAATTCTCCCGGCTGGTGCTGGGCTGTCTGAGAAAACTGTAATTTGTCATAGGAGGGGTTTGCATGACCACCCTGTTTACCAACGTCACCGCCCTGCTGATGGACGAGGCGTTCGCTACCCTGCGCTACGGCTACGTAGCGGTGGAGGGAACCAACATCTCCTACGTGGGTCCCAACCGCCCCCAGGGAGATTTTGACCAGACCATTGATTGTACAGGCAAGGTGATGATGCCCGGCTTCGTCAACTGCCACACCCACATTCCCATGACCCTGATGAGGGGCTACGGCGGGGGCTGCGACCTCCAGACCTGGCTCAACGACTACATTTTCCCCGCCGAGGCCAAGTGGGACGACCGGGCCATTGCCGCCGCCGCCGGGCTGGGGCTGGCGGAGATGATCGCCTGCGGCGTCACCTGCATCGCCGATATGTATATGGGCGCCGAAGTGATTGCCAAGCAGATCATGGACGCGGGCATTTCCGCCAACTTGTCTGTGGGCGGGGTGTACTTCGGCGCGCCGGAGGACTTCTCCCCCGAAAAGTGCGGCGACTGCGGCTACCAGAAGGCCGTCACTGAGGAGTGGCATAATGCGGGGGAGGGACAAATCTTGGTCGATGCGTCCATCCACGGGGAGTACACTTCTTCCGCCCCCCTGTGGCAGTGGATGGCCGACTACGCTTTGGAGCACGGCCTTGGAATGCACGTGCACATCTCCGAGACGAAGAAGGAGCACGAGGACTGCAAGGGCCGTCACAACGGCCTGACGCCCATCCAGACCCTGAACCAGTACGGCGTGTGGGATACCCGGGCCATCACCGCCCACTGCGTGTATACCACCCCCGAGGACTGGGCCATCATGAAGCAGAAGGGCGTGTCCTGCGTCCACAATCCCTACTCCAATTTGAAGCTGGGCTCCGGCGTGGCTCCTATCCCCGCCATGCTCAAGGCCGGGGTCAATGTGGCCTTGGGCACCGACGGGGTCAGCTCCCACAACAGCATCGACCTGTTCGCTGACATGAAGCTGGCCGCCATCCTGCACAACGGGGTGAACTGCGACCCCATGTCTATAACTGCCCGCCAGGCGCTGGAGATGGCCACCGTCAGCGGCGCCCGCGCCCTGGGCCGGAACACCGGGCGCATCGAGGCGGGGAGGGTGGCCGACTTGCTTCTGGTGGACTTCGACGCGCCCAACCTGATTCCCTGCCACGACGAGGCGGAAAATCTGGTGTTTGCCGCCCATGGCTGTAACGTGTGCATGAATATGGCGCGGGGCAGGGTCATATACCAGAATGGGGAGTTCAAGACGCTGGATCTGGACCGCATCAAGGCGGAGGTCAAGCAGTACGCCCTGCCCCTTATTTTCAAGTGATGGGAAAGGTCTGAGGAAATGTCTGCATCCACCCCTAAAAAGAACTCGTTTTTTGGCGGCGCCGGGATTTTGACGGCGGGCATCATCGTCGTCAAGCTCATCGGGGCGCTGTACAAGATCCCCCTGGGCAATATCCTCACTGACGCGGCCTTCTCCGACTTCAACACCGCCTACAACATCTACTCCCTGCTTATCATCATCTCCACCGGCGGCCTGCCGGTGGCCCTGTCCAAAATGGTGTCGGAGGCCAACGCCCTGGACCGGGGGAATCAGGTGAAAAAGGTGTTCAACCTGGCCCTGGCCGCGTTCTGCGTGCTGGGTACCATCAGCTTCTGCATCATGGCCTTCTTCCCCCAGCAGCTGGCGGACGCCATGCGGGACAGCCAGGCCGCCTACAGCATTCTGGCCCTGGCCCCGGCGGTGTTCTTCATCTGCCCCATGTCGGCCATGCGGGGCTATTTCCAAGGCCACGCCCTCATGACCCCCACCGCCGTATCCCAGATCATCGAGGCGCTGTGCAAGCTGGTGGTGGGTCTGGCGCTGGCCTCCATGTTTCAGAAGACCATGGAGGATGAGGCTATGGCCGCCGCCGGGGCCATCCTGGGGGTGTCGGTGGGCTGTCTGCTGGGCGCGGTGTATATGTATTTCTGCTACCGCGGGCACACCCGCTCCCAGCCCAAATTTAAGGATAAGCCAGAGGACTCCAAGGCCATCCTGTCCACTCTGGCCAAGCTGGCGATCCCCATTACGCTGAGCTCCTCCGTCATCGCCTTGACCAACATCCTGGACTCCCGCATCCTGTTGGGACAGCTCCAGGACGCCCTGCACATGACTGAGGAGCTGGCCCGGGAAACTAAGGGCGTGTACGACAAGGCCATGACCCTGTACAACCTGCCTGCCTCCTTCATGGTGCCGCTGACAGCCAGCGTAATCCCCCACGTGTCCGCCGCGCTGAAGGTGAGGCGCCGCCGTCAGGCCGCGCAGATCAGCGAGACAGCCCTGAGAACTACTGCTCTGCTGGCCATTCCCGCCGGGGTGGGTCTGTTTGTGCTGGGAGAGCCCATCATCCGCCTGCTGTACTCCTCCACCGATGTGGAGCAGGGCGGATGGATGCTGTCGGTGCTGGGGGTGGCCTCTATTGCGGTGTGCTTTATGCTGGTGTGCAATTCTATTTTGCAGGCGTACCAGATGGTCACTCTGCCCATGATCACCACGCTGGTGGGCAGCATTCTAAAGCTGGTTGTGGCCTATTTCCTCATCGGCAACAAGGATATCGGCATCCGGGGCGGGGCCATCAGCACCGTGGTGTGCTTCTGGCTTATTGCCCTGCTGGATCTGTTCATCATCAAGCGCACCCTGCCCCGGTCGCTGAGCCTGGGCCGCGTGTTTGTCAAGCCTGTGGCGGCGGCGGCGGCCATGGGGGCGTCCGCTTGGGCGGTAAACGGGCTGGTGACCAAGGCGTTGCTGGCGCTGAAAATCTTTGTGACTGAGACGGAGGAGCTCCTGCCGGACGGAACCGCCGCGATGGGCCTCAGCCGCATGGGCAACGCGCTGGTGGTGTTCGGAGCCATCGGCATTGCGGTCATCGTGTACTTTGCCCTGATCCTGGTGACCAAGGCCATCTCCAAAGAGGATCTGGCGCTGATCCCGAAGGGAGACAAAATCGCCCGGATATTGCGGGTGGATTGAACTATAATGGAAAAATTTTTTGTAAAAATCTGTAAAAGTACAGAAAAGTGCTTGCAATTCGGGTGATACTATGGTAAATTGGTCGTTGAAAAAAAGTTACAACAGCCAGGATTTGATGGAAATTGTTCGCATCCTGCGCCACCCCGGCGGCTGTCCCTGGGACCGGGAGCAGACCCACAAATCCCTGCGCCGCAACTTGTTGGAGGAAACCTATGAGGCGGTGGAGGCCATCGACAGGGAGGACCTGGACGGCCTTAAGGAGGAGTTGGGAGATGTGCTCCTTCAGGTTTTTTTCCACGCCTCCATTGAGGAGGACGCGGGCCGTTTCAATCTGGACGACGTGGCGGACGGGATCTGCAAAAAACTCATCTACCGCCACCCCCACGTGTTTGGGGACGTGACGGTGGACTCCACGGACCAAGTGCTGTCCAACTGGGAGGAACTCAAGAAGAAGGAGAAGCACCAGGACACCCAGGCCGACGCGGTGGACGCCGTGGCCCGCACGCTGCCCGCGCTCTGGCGGGCGGAGAAGATGAAGAAGAAGGCCGCGAAGGCGGGCTTTGACTGGCGGGAGGCATCCAGCGCGCTGGACAAGCTGTCCGAGGAAGTAAATGAGTTGAAAGCCGCCGTCTTAAACGAGGAAGGGAACCCGGCGGAGGAGTTGGGCGACGTGCTCTTCGCCGCCGCCAGCATGGGTCCGCTCCTGAGTGTGGACCCGGAGGAGGCCCTCCACGCCGCCTGTGACAAGTTCTCCGCCCGCTTCCGCAAAACGGAGGAGCTGGCCAGTTTACACGGACAGAAAATGGACGAGCTCTCCGAGCGGGAGCTGGTCGCTTTGTGGAAGGAAGCAAAAAAGCAGTTGCATTGACACTTACAGCGCCACGCCGCGCTTTAAGTTATATACGCGGTGAAGCCGCAAGAGGGAGGCTGGGGCTGGAGGGCCCTGACTGACCAGAAAAATTTAGGAGGAAGAGAAATAATGAACAAAACCGAATTGATTGCCGCTGTGGCGGAGAAGACCGGCCTGTCCAAAAAGGACAGCGACGCTGCCGTGGCCGCCGTTGTGGACGCCATTACTGAGTCCTTGGTGAATGGGGAGAAGGTGCAGCTGGTGGGCTTTGGTTCCTTCGAGGTGAAGAGCCGCTCCGCCCGCATAGGCCGCAATCCCCACACCAAGGAGCAGATTGAGATTCCCGCGTCCAAGGTGCCCGTATTCAAGGCCGGTAAGGCCCTGAAGGACACTGTGGCAGGCTGATTCGGAAGAGAACGGTGAGGCAGGGTGAAGGCCCTGCCTCGCTTTGCGTGGAGGTACAGTATGCGACTGGACAAATGGCTGAAGGTATCCCGGCTCATCAAGCGGCGCACCGTTGCCAACGAGGCCTGCGACGCCGGGCGTGTGACCGCAAATGGCAGGCCGGTGAAGGCGTCCTATGATGTGAAGACCGGGGATGTGCTGGAACTGAAGTTCGGTGAGAAAATCATCCGGGTGGAGGTGTTGTCCGTTGCCGACATCGTGGGCAAGGCGGATGCGGAGGCCATGTATAAACAGCTCTAAAAAGAGGAGGGCGGGCCAGGAACGGTCCGCCCTCTGTTGCACGCTGGGAGTATCTAGCGTTTGAATTTGAAGGCGGCCGCCAGCCCCGCCAGTAGAACAAGGGCGGAGGCGGCTAACAGGACCAGGGTGGTCCCGGCCTGTGGCGTATCGCTGCCGAGAGCGTTCCCGCCAGGTGCTCCGGGGAAGCCGCCGAAGTTTCCGGCCTCCGTTCCCTCAGGGCGCTGGAAATTGCTTGGGGACTGCCGACCGGGCGCTTCGCCGTTTTCACCGTTGGTTTGGTCGGAGGTGGGCTGAACATTATTGTTTTGGCGGTCTAATCCGCCGCCGTTGTTCATGGCGCCCATGTCTGACAAGGTGAGAGCGGAGGCGTCCACCAATGTGTCCTGATTCTCCGCCTGTTCCGCGCTGGTGGAGGGGATAGCTCCCGTCAGCTGGCCGGCTACGCTCTTGGCACGGAGGGTACAGAAGGCTTTCAGCGCTTCGACGCCAGTCTCAAATTGCTCGACCGTGCAGAATTTGGTGGGATCCTTCTCCACATAGGGGGCAGTGAGGGCATAGGCGCTGTCGATGATGGAGATGAAGTCCACGGTGTTCAGAAAGTCCTGAAAATACTGGTGATACTGCGCTGTGTATTTTTTATTGGAGAAGATCCAATCCGCCATGGGCCGGTCGCCGCTGCCGGTGACGGACAGAGGGGTATCAATGGGGTCATTCACCGCGCTGGAAGCGTTGTTTTCCTGGAAGGCGCCAAAGGCCAGGTTGTAGTCCCAGGGGAGCATGGACAGCCGCCCGTCCTCCTCGTATAGATAATAGTTGTGCACGATGGAGCCGGTATAACTGTCGCCATTGACCACAAAATTGTGGACCACGAAATAGCGCAGGACCTGGTCGATGTCCACCACATCAGAAACATCTCCGCCCTGGCTGAGGGTGTTCAGCGACTGGATGAGCCGGGCCTGATCCGCTTGAGTGACGTCCGTTTTGGCGTTGTCAAAGATGTTGGCATAGCTGTCCGGGTCGTCGTCGATATATTGCAGCATCACGTCAGCGGAGCCAATACCGCCGCCTCTGCCAAAGCCGACGCTGGGATCAATCCCCTGGCCGGGAGGGGAGAAATCTCTGGGTATGTTGTTGTCCTGCCCGGATGGTTCGGGGCCGATGGGGGCACTGCTTTCCCGAGTCCCGGGGGGCTGCTGGGTATTGAGGCTTTCTCCTAAGGGCTGCTCGCCATGATCCAAATCGTCCATAAAGCCATCCATATTGAAGTCGCGGCCGTTGCCCCGGCCTCCGCCAAAGCCGGTGCTGTCCGGCTTATAGAGCTCGCCGTGGTTTTGCCCATAATTGCGTTGAAGGAAGCCGTCCTCCAAGCCCTCTGCCGCCAGATAGAGGCCCCAGTCCTCGCCGTTGACGGTGATGTAAACGAAACTGCACAGGGGCGCGTTTACGCCGAACTCGCCCATCAGCCGGTAGGTGAGGTAGTCCTTCATAAAAGTGTTGTCCTGAATGATGTTATTCAGGCTCAATTTGTCCAGGCCGTAGTAGGTTTTGCCGCTGTCATAGTGGTCAAACTCAATTTTGAAGCTGTATCGGTCGCTGTCCAGCTGGGACACCATGGACAGGGAGGTGTTTCCTTTGGCGCGTAGCCCCACATTTTTGTATGCCTCGTTGTCAATGACCACCGCACAGGAGGAATATTCCTCGTTCTCACAGGTGTCGATGAAGGAATCCCAATCATCCATCACAATGTCGATGGTGTGTATCCGGCCCGTATCGAACAGCCGCGTTTCATAGCCCATCACCCGAGAGGCGGCCTGAATGCCCAGTGCCTGTCCGTTCATGAACAGCAGGGAGATCAGAAGGGAAAGCAAGGCTCCGATCAGGCAGATGCGGTCAATGTATTTATGGGAAGCCATAACCTCACCCCATGTAATCGCCGTTGTAGCTGACCAGTACGGCGCTGCGCACTCCGTCCATGTCGGCCAGAATGTTGATGAAGCCGGTGTTTTCGTCCCGGAGCCGGACCTCAAGGTTCAGCTCCACCATATCCTTTTGGGCCGTCTTGCTCTTGACCACACAGCGCTGGGTGAACTGCTCCAGATAGACTTTTGCCCGGTTTTCGCTGTCCTGCCCGTCACACTGGAGTACCACGATATACGGATTCACATGGGACTTTTTGTTGACAAAAACCAGTAGAATGATACCGATGACCACGCTTCCCATAACGGCCAGAGGAATCATCCCCGCTGCCAGCACGATGCCCACGGCGATGGACCAGAACAAAAACGCGATATCCAGCGGCTCCTTGATGGCGGTGCGGAAGCGGACGATGGACAGAGCGCCCACCATGCCGAGGGACAGCACCACATTACTGGTGACGGCTAGGATGACCATGGTGGTGACCATGGTCAGCGCCACCAGGGTGACGCCGAAGCTGGAGGAGTACATCACGCCGGAAAAGGTCTTTTTATACACCAGGAAGATGAACAGCCCCAGGCCAAAGGCTAGGATGAGGGCGATGGCCATGTCCAGCAGGCTGACGCTGGTGATGTTCTCCAGAAAGCTTGATTTGAAAATGTCTTGGAATGTCACGGTGAGATCCTCCTTAATATCTTGTTTATCCATATACGCGACAGGCGGCGTATTTCGAGAAGGGGGACGACCGCCGCCCCTCCAGCTGTACCGCGTCCCGGATGACGTCGGGGAGATAGGCGTCCCACTTTACCTCTAAAATGGTGACGGGCTCTCCCGCTGGGATGGTGACACAGTGCGGATTCAAGAAGTCGGTGCACCTCAGTCCGGTCCGGATGCCGTAGTCCAGAGTCACACGGACGTTCCCCGGAGCATAGACGAAGGGCTCCCGGGTATAGTCCACAATGGTTTTGGGCCGCAGCCCCTGGGAACACATCTTGCTGTAAAGCTCCTGGACCAAAGACCGCCCGCTGGCGGGCATCCAGTCCAGATTGCCGTCGGTGATGGCCTGAGCTTCCGCGGCGGAGAGCTCCGCCATGGCTTTGGCGCCCAGCCCGTTTTGCTTGCTCTTTTTCTCCAGGTGGATGAGGGAAGGGTCGAGGTTATAGTACCGTATTCGGAACTTTTCCCGCCGGTCCACGCCCTCCAGCTTTTCCCGAAGGGCCTTGTCGGCCGGATTGTCGAAGTACAGGCTCCGAATGAAATATTGCCCGTTGACGGCGTGCCTGTCCGTCTGGCACACCGCTCTCAGCCGCGCCCTGAGGGACAGCCGGTCGGACAGAGTGATCTCGTGCTTCCACTCGTGCCGGAAGTCCGGCATATGCTCACATCCTTTCTTGAAATATTGGGGAGATCATATCACGCAACGCTGAACCCATCCTGAAAAGTGGAGGCTAAAAATGTAAAACTTTTTTGAACGGTTCCCGTTGAGCGGGCGCAGAAAATGGGCTCCACCCGGTAGAGTGAAGCCCATTTACTTGGTTTTTGTACTTAAATCCTTGCAACTCCGGTGTTCCGCGCGGCCTGAGCCACCGCCGCGGCCACGGCGGGGCCCACCTGCGGGTCGAAGGCCTTGGGCAGGATGCAGTCGGCAGACAGATCCTCCTCGCTGACCAGCCCAGCAAGGGCGTGGGCTGCGGCCATTTTCATCTCCTCGTTGATCTCCTTGGCCCGCACGTCGAAGGTCCCCCGGAATATTCCAGGGAAGGCGAGCACATTGTTAATCTGGTTGGGGAAGTCGCTCCGTCCGGTGCCCACGACGGCAGCTCCCGCCGCCCGCGCCAAATCGGGCATGATCTCCGGGGTGGGGTTAGCCATGGGGAACAGGATGGGGCCGGGAGCCATAGACTGGACCATGTCAGGGGTCACAAGATTGGGAGCGGATACGCCCACGAACAGGTTCGCGCCGACCAGCGCCTCTTTCAAGCCCCCCCGAACGGTGGGCTGGGTCATCTGGGCCAGCTCGTCCAGGTAGGGGTCGCCCGCCAGGTCGGGCCGGCTGGGGTACACCACGCCCTTGATGTCGCACAGCACCGCGTGGCGCAGGCCCATGGCCCACAGCAGCTTAAAAATAGCCGTCCCCGCCGCGCCCGCGCCGGAGAAAACGGCGTGAATGTCCTCGATTTTCTTCCCGGTGACCTTCAAGGCATTGATGAGGGCGGCGGCCACCACGACGGCGGTGCCATGCTGATCATCGTGAAAGATGGGAATGTCGCACTTCTGCTTTAATCTCTTTTCAATCTCAAAGCACCGGGGGGCGGCGATATCCTCCAGGTTGACTCCGCCGAACGAGCCGGACAGCAGATACACCGTGTTGACAAACTCGTCCACATCCTTGGTTTTGAGGCACAAGGGGAAGGCGTCCACCCCGCCAAAGGCCTTGAACAGCACGCATTTGCCCTCCATAACGGGCATGCTGGCTTCGGCGCCGATGTCCCCTAGGCCCAGGACAGCGGTGCCGTCGGTGATGACAGCGCACAGATTATGTCTCCGGGTGAGGGTGTAGCTTTTGCCCAAATCCTCCCGGATGGCCAGACAGGGCTGGGCCACGCCGGGGGTGTAGGCCAGAGACAGGTCGCCGGCGTTCTCCACTGGCACCCGGACGGACACCTCGATTTTTCCGCCCCACTCCTCGTGGAGCCGGAGGCTTTCCTTTGCGTAATCCATTGCTATAGATCCTTCCTTTTTTGAACCGGGCCGAACCCGGAATGATTTACAAATCTAACATACTACAAAAGCATTCTGCTGTCAAATCGGAGGGGGACTGAAGCAAGGGAGGATGGGTGGGACATCACAACATCTTGTGATAAGGAGTGGAGGCCTTGCAGACTGGCAGGGGGGAGCAGAGGGCAAAATTGACAGTAAATTTGAGGGTATATGCAGTTCTATCGAATAAAATATGTATAATCCGTGAACGAAAGACTTGCGTGAAATAGAACAGAATGTGAATAAATTGTAAAATATTGATCTCCGATTGGACCAAAGTACTCAAACGCAACTGAAATATACTGAAATTCGCCTTTAATTAGGAGAAAGTGCTGTTTTTGTGGATTATAAACACAATGATACTGAAAATTGACCCTTGCATTTTCAGGGGACTGTGGTAAAATTGAAAACAAGCAAAGGGCGATTTACGCTTTGGGCTTCCATTTGGACGGCCCAAAGTGATTGGTGGTCCGGAGGTTTCCGGATTTTGCCACGGCAACAAATGACGAACGGATTAAAACGAATGTTTCATAAACGCCATTGCGGAGCGGCAGCACCCGGCCCCACTCAGGCAGCGTCCGCATGAGTTTCGCTGAAAGCCGGCTGATTTAGACCACCGGCGCATATGCTGGTTCCAAGGGCATTTGGCCCGCCCCAGCGCAGCCGTTGCGGTTGAGGAGGACCCAACGCATGACGAATAAGGAGCTACAAAAACTGGGCCGCCGGGAGCTTTTGCAGCTGCTGCTGGATCAGGCGAAGGAATCGGAGCGGTTGGGAAAGCTGCTCAAGGAGAATGACGAGCACCTCAAGCAGCTTGAGGAGAGCTATGAGCGCCTCCGGGAGCGCCTGGACAAGAAGGATGCCCAGATCCACCAGTTGAAGGACCAGCTCCAGGCGGAGAAGGATAAGCAAGAGGCCATGGCCGCTGGATACGGTGGGTTTGCTCCCCCCATGCAGCAGCCGGGGCAGTATCCGCCCGGCGCGCAGGGGCGCTATCTTGGGCAGGGGGTTCAACAGCCTGGGTTCCAGATGCCGCCCCCGTACCAGCCCCCACCCCAGCAGCCTCAGAACCCCTATGCCGGACAATATCAGCCTCAGCCCCAGGCGCCGGACCCATTTCCTTATCAGGTTCCGCCCCAAGGGCCGGAGGCTTATCCATACCAGGCTCAGAGCCCGGACCCCTTCCCTTATCAGCCCCCATATCAAGAGGGGGCCCCGCAGGCGCCCTATCCCAGCGGGTTGGAGGCCCCCTATTCCTACCCGCCTCCTCGGCCCGAGCGGAAGAGGCAGAGCGGGCAGCATGGCAAAGGCCTTTTTCGGTTTTTTGGTTAAATTAAAGAGCGGGGGAACGGTGAAGCACTCTGTTTTCCGGCTGTCAGCATAAATAGGAAACGGTGGACCTGATGAAGAAGGAAAAGCGCGGCAAAAATGAGCAAAAAAAGCCGTTGGAGATGCCCAGCATCGAACAGTTGGAGGCGGAGCTTGGGCGGGAGAAATACCGTTGGCGGTTCCGCCGGGTGATGCGCAATACCATCTACGCGCTTGTCACGGTGGCGGCGGTGGCAGTGCTCGTCGCTACGCTGTGGATGCCAGTGCTCCAGATCAGCGGTAACTCCATGACTCCCACCCTCAGCGGCGGAGAGATCGTAGTGTCGTTGAAGGGGGCCGGCTTCCAGCCCGGCGATATTGTGGCGTTCTATTACGATAACAAAATTCTGGTCAAACGGGTGATTGCAGGCCCCGGTGACTGGGTGGACATCAACGAGGAGGGGACCGTATTCGTCAACGAACAGGAGCTCTATGAGCCCTATTTAGTGGAGAAGGCCTTGGGCGACTGCAATATCGAGCTGCCCTATCAGGTGCCGGAGTCGAAAATCTTCGTCATGGGCGACCACCGCAGTGTGTCGGTGGACTCCCGAAACTCTGCTCTGGGCTGTGTGGCCTATGATCAGATTGTGGGCAGATTGATGTTCCGCGTGTGGCCATTGGAGGTCATGGGCGGAGTATAAGCCCGGAAAAATTATGAGTATTTATTGAGCGCGATCCTGGACGGAAAGGAGGGTGTACAGCTATGGAGAAACGATTGGTCACAGAGGCGGAGCGTCTTTTAAACTCCCGCCATCAGAATAAGCGCAGGACCCAGGTGATACGTGGCCTGGCGCTGCTGGTGGTGCTGGCCACCATCTCCGCGCTGATGCTGCCGGCAATTACCATGTCTAACGAGGTGGAGTGCGGCATGGAGGAGCATATCCACAGCGAGAACTGCTACGCGGTGCAGCAGGTGGCCCCTCAGCCGATGCTGATCTGTACGGAGGGCCAGTTCGGGGAGATGCTGCTCCACGTCCACGACAGCTTTTGCTACGACAGCCAGGGGAATTTGATTTGCACCCTCCAGGAGATGGAGGCCCATACCCATGGCCCTGAGTGTTATCAGGAGCGGCGCGCACTGATCTGCACGGAGACCTCCGACCCCGGCCATCAGCACGAGGCGTCCTGCTACTCCTACGTGAAGGTCGAAAATGCGGCCATAAGCATGGACATGATGGCCCCCACAGCGACCAACGAATATGTCTGCGGGATGCAGGAGGGCGAGGGCGCCCACCAGCACACCGACAACTGTTACCCCAAGGAGCGTACACAGCGGCTGATATGCGCCGAGCAGGAGTCCGACGAGGACGTGACAGACGAGGAGGGCAATGTGCTCATCCCGGCTCACCGGCACAACAGCGGGTGCTACGAGGTCCAGGAGACGCCGGTCTTTGAGCGGTTCATTTGTACACAGGAGGAATCCGACGACGAATATGATAGCGACGGCAGCCTGATTCGTCAGGGCCACCGTCACGATGGCGGCTGCTGGCTGAGAGGTGACGAGCTGTGCTACCAGGAGGGCTGCCACCAGCATGAGAGCAGCGGCCACCAGCACACCGGCGCCTGCGTTCAGGCCGCCCCCCAGGAGAGTATCCGGGTGGACGGCCAGGGTGAGCAGTGGGAGCAGACCTTGGTCTGCCAGGAGCCGGAGCGGGAGCCCGGTCACATCCACACCGACGCATGCTATGAGATTACCCAGATGCTGGCCTGCCAAAAGGCGGAGCTGGAGGCCCATACCCACGGCGCAAGCTGTGAGGATGAGAACGGTGCGCTGATTTGCGGCAAGACGGAAATCAGCGCCCACCAGCACACTGACGCCTGCTTTACCGTCCCGGAGGGCGGTTCGGAGGAGGCCGAGGTGCTGATCTGCGGCATGGATGAGCACACCCACACCGACTTGTGTTACGTCAAGACCCAGCCGGAAACGGAGAAGTTTTATTGCGGTATGGAGGAACACGTCCACACTACAGAGTGTGAGTTCCCATCTGGCGCGTTGAAGTGCACCATCCCGGAGCATTATCACATCGACACGTGCCTGGCGCCGCCGGTGGAGGAATCCGAGGAGCCCGGTGAGTCCCCAGGGCCGGAGGAGTCCCAGCTGCCCGAGGACATCGTAGAGGTGAAGGACGCCGAGTTCGTCTATCATGAGAATCCCGCTTTTGTTGTAACCTTTAAAGTAAACGGCTTTGCCCGGGTGGCCGGCGACCAGCCGGAGCAGCTGCCCCAGGACGGCGGCCCCGTCTTCAGCGGCGAGGAGCTGACGGAGATCATCGATCAGGCGGCGCCCCTGGCGGCGATGCCCAGGATGATGTCCATGATGGCGCTGGTGGACGATATGCCCAGCAGCGGGCCGGACCTGGAAAGCACGTTCACCCCCGCAGCCACAACAGATGAAACCGACAGCACGACCGCGCCGGGTTCGGTATCCGAACCCGAGGGGACTGCTGTTGAGAACAGCAGTCATCCCATTTTGCCGGCTTTCAGTGAGCCTGTGCCGGAGATCAGCTTTGCGCCTGTTTTCTCCGCTGTGCCGGAGGAGAGCGTGGAGCCTATCTTCTCTATGCCGGTGGAGAGCGCGGAGCCCAGCCAGGACGTGCCGGAGGCGCCGGTGGAGTTCTACGTGGAGGAGCTGGGGGAGCACGATCCCAGGTATCAGGCCGTTATGAATGCGGAGGCCGGTGGGGAGGACGCGATCCTCCAGCAGGTCATCGCGCTGAACGCCGCCTGGAACGGCAGGAAGCTTGATTTGTCCGAGTGCACGATCACCGCGGTGATCAAGCCCACCCAAGCGCTCATTGAAGCCGTACAGAGCGAGGCGGGCATTATGAGCGCGGTGGAGGATGGAGCGGCCCCCGACGGCGGCGAGGATCCGATGGAGCAGGCCGCACCAGCCCTAAATGTTTACACCGTCAACGGGCGGGAGAGCACCGTGCTCTTGGACGGGAAAGCGGCAGAACAGGCGGAAGCGGAAATCATGCTGCTGTCCGAGGACGGAACCATGGGCGTTACCGTGAACAAGGAGGTCTATCCCGACTTTACGGTGGAGTACTACGCCAAGCTGGCGACAGTATACACAAGCGGGGAGCCGATCAATACAAAGCAGCCCACACTGATCAATACCAGCGGCGCGGGGAACGGCACCGGCGGCAAGCTGCCGGGGATCGCCGGCATCAACAGTGCGGCCCCGCCCCTGCTCAACATGCTTGTAGATGGCAACGGCACGGTGCAGACGGATGCCGACAAGGGGAACACGAAGGAGATCTTTAAACCCCACCTGTTTAACTACGCCAGCGCCCCCCGGATGAACCATATCGACATCGTGACCCGGAAGGAGGGGGGCGACGGCCACTATACGCTGGACGAGATCTGGGTTATCGGCGAGAACGGCGAACCCACAGGCGAGAAGTACACGTGGGACCCTGACGACCCCTACGAGCTGACCAACAACCCGAAGACGGCGTCGGCCACCGATAAGAAGTATATCTTGATCCAGAATGGGGCCCAAATCCGGCTGGTTTACACGACCACCGGCACGGGGTCGGGCAAAACCGTTGACGCGAATTTCTTCGACTACGACATCACGGACGGATATACCTATAAGACAAACAGCGCGACAGAGGACAACAAGATCGACCGGACTGACAGCGGTACAAAGTATATCTACACCAATATGCAGGGCATCAACAGTGAGCCCGGGGATGCGTCCGGACAGTTTGGTTTCGGCAACGGCAATACGCGGACGCCTATTGGTGGCTATACGTATGGTGAACAGACAATCAATAAAGCAAACGCGGCTGGTTACGGCGGCTGTTCCTTCAAACTGGTGGAGGACAGACTCTCGGAGGATGGGAATATCCAGTTCAATGGCTTTCCTGGCCCCAACTTGTTTGGCAACGAGAAGTGCTACCGCATCCCCTATGAGGGAGACCTTACGTTCAAGCGCCAAGGCGACACCTACACCCTGACCACGGCTGCCGTAAAGGACAAGGATGGCTCCACGAAGACGCAGGGCAGTTTGGATAAGCTGAAGGATACAGGTATAAATAGTTCTTCCTTCAAATTCAGGATGTTCGCCAACAATTTCTGGCCGCTGGACGACGTGTCCAGTGCGGGCACGGAGGGCCACGACCCGAAGTTCGGCTCGACGGTCGGGCAGTATCAGGCGTTTTCCACGGGCGACTCAGAGGGAACTCCCGGATCTGATAACGGTGTGGACCACAACTGCTATTTCGGCATGAATTTCAAGGTGGAATTCACGCTGTACGACGACTATGTGGGCCCGCTGGAGTACTATTTCTTCGGCGACGACGATATGTGGGTGTACCTCACCAATAAGAAGACCGGCGAACAGCACCTGATCTGCGACATCGGCGGCGTGCACTCCTCCGTGGGCGAGTATGTCAACCTGTGGGACTGGATCGTGAAGGATTCGAGTAAATTCGTGGACGTCACCAAGGGCGACCCCGAGGTAATCACCCAAGGCAAAACGGAGTACGAGCTGACCTTCTTTTACACCGAGCGCGGCGCGTCCGGCTCCACCTGCTGGATGCAGTTCACACTGCCCGAGATGCGCGGCGGTAGCCTGCGTACCCCTGATAGCGACCGATACGGCACGTTGGAGGTGGAAAAGACGGTAACCGGCCCCACCACCGAAGGGGAGTTCAAATTCAGGGTCAAGCTGACTGACGAGGCGGAGAATCCCCCGGCGGACCTGCTGGGCGGTGTTTACAAGAGCGACCAGACCAGCGGTGAATTGGGCAAGGTGGATACAGTGGAGTTCGATGATGAAGGCTGCTATAGATTCAACCTGAAGAACGGACAGTCACTGCTGATCAGAGACATACCCCTTGGGACGAGCTACGAGGTGGAGGAACTGAACAACGAGGGCTATTCCACCAGCTTCCTGATCCATGATACGAACGTCCTGGGTGGAAATCCGCCCTCTACCAGTGAAAGCGGTGTGGCGGGCACCAAAGTGACAGGAACTGTGGAGGGTGGCCACGCGGTCAGGCTGGTGTGCCTCAATGCCTCCTACGAGCTTCCCGAGACCGGCGGGTCAGGCATATGGTATACGATGGCGTGCGTGCCGCTGGCGGCGCTGTTCTGCCTGATGTATAAAAAGAAATCCCAGGGAGAGGGGGACGGAGGATAGAAATGTACCCCTATCTCAACGCGAAAAGCAATGAGTTAAGAGATTGAAAGGAGAAATGAAAATGAAGCATTTGAAGAAGCTGGGCAGCGTCCTGCTGGCCCTGGTCATGGTGATGGCGCTGGCCGCGCCGGCGTTTGCCGACGACAACGAAGGTGGCGAACCGGAGTCCCCCACAACAGCCACCATCAAGGTGGAGAAGCACAAGTTCTCCGTGTACCAGATTTTTGTCGGCACCTACAAGGTGGGCACCGATACCCTTGACATGGGGCAGGATATCAGTTGGGGCGATGCCTACGGAAGCAAAAGCAACCGTCAAGCACTGTGCAATGAGCTGGCCGCAGTGCTGAAGGATACCCGGTTTTCCACTCTTGCTGCAGGTGATAAAAACCCGGTCGCCAAGGATGTCGTGGAGCTGCTTGACGAGCTGGGCGCGGGGAGCGGTGAAGAGAATTGGAAAAAGGAGGTAAATATTAGCATCGCCAATGCGCTATATAAGTTCGCGGACAAGAGCAACGCCACGGAGCGCACCATCAATCCCGATGATTCTGAGAAGACCTTTACCCCCGGCTACTATCTGCTCCATGATGAGGAGGCTGCCGCTAACGCGCCGATCCCCAACATCGTGCGCAACCTGACCGCGGGCGAGAAGCTTACGGTCAAACCCAAGGAGGAAACCAACCCCAAACTGGAAAAGGAAGTGCAGACTGTCGGCAATACGTGGCAGCACGCCGCTATCTACCACGCCGGTGACAAAGTGCCCTACCGGATCACCGCCACCATCCCCGACAATTTCGACACTACTGAGCAGGGCACCGATTACTTTATCAGATTCAGGGATACCCAAGACAAGGCCTTAGAGCCAATCACGAAGGAAAAGCTCACCATTAAGATTTATGGGGCTGGTACCACCGATTTTGAAAACGCTTCCCCCAAAGTCACCATTGATAACGTTCAGCCGAATGATGCCCGCTTCTCTTTCCAGCAGTTGCCCGATACTGGGGATGAGGACCACGTATTTGAGATCACCTTGGACAACATGAAGAGTAACGACCCCAACAGCCCTTATTCGAATAAAGATCTCAAAGCAGGCGATGTAATCGTTATCTCCTATGAGGTCGAGCTGTTGAAGGATGAGATCGGCGATGACGGTTCCTTTAAGAATACCGTGAATATGTCGTTCACCAATGACAACGGTCAAGGTCCCAGCGACGATTCTGATACCGTGTTCACCTTCAAGCTAGTGGCGAACAAGGTCGATGGTGAGGATAAGAACGCTGACGGCACTTTCGAGCCCCTGACCGGCGCTACGTTCAGCCTGTATGTGCAGGATACGGAAAATGGCAAGGAAATTACGGATAAGGATGGCAACAAAATCAACAACGAGAAGTGGACCAAGGTTGATACCCTCGGCGATAGCGAAAAAATTTCTGAGTTCAAGTTCAACGGCCTGAAGGCGGGCCTCTATATGCTGATAGAGGATAAGGCTCCTGAGGGCGGCTATAACCCCATTAAGCCGAAATACTACAAGATTGAGGCGTCCTATACCGACAACGACGACTTGAACCAAAGCGTGAAGGATCTGAAGGTTTTTGAGTGTGATGTGGATGGCAAAAAGATCGCCGACACCACGGATGTGATCGGCAATAATCAGACCATCACCTTGGAGATTAAGAACTTCACTGGTGCTGTGTTGCCCGAGACCGGCGGCATCGGCACCACCATCTTCTACATCGTGGGCGGCGTGCTGGTGGTTGGCGCGGTGGTCCTGCTGATCACCAAGCGCCGCACCAGCGTGGACGACGAGTAAGACAGGCAATACACACCAGACATAGCGACTAAGTAAGCAATCCCGTGCTTCGCCGCGCCGCGGGAGGACCGCGGCGCGGCGAAGGAGTTGAGACACATGAAAAAAAACCTGACCAACATCCTGTTGGTGGTTATCCTGCTGGCAGGGGCGGCCATCCTGCTCTACCCCACCTTCAGCGACTATTGGAATTCATTTCACCAGTCCCGGGCCATCGCCAGCTATTCCGACAGCGTGGCCAGCCTCAACGAGGCCGACTACGAGCGCATCTGGCAGGACGCCGTGGCCTACAACACCGAAATGTCCGGCAAAAGCATCCCGTACACCCTCTCCGAGGAGGAGTGGGCGGACTACGAAGCCAAATTGAATTTTGCCGGAAACGGCATCATGGGGTATATCGACATACCCAAAATCAACGTGTCTCTGCCCATCTACCACGGCACCAGCGAATCGGTGCTCCAGATCGCCACGGGGCACATTGAGAGCAGCTCTCTGCCGGTTGGGGGCCCGTCTACCCACTGCATCATCTCCGGCCACCGGGGGCTGCCCAGCGCCAAGCTGTTCACAGACCTGGACCAAATGGCCGAGGGCGACCTTTTCCAGCTGAAAATTTTGAACGAAGTCATGACCTATGAGGTGGATCAGATCCGCATTGTTTTGCCCAGCGAGCTGGACACTCTGGGCATCATCCAGGGGCAGGACCACTGTACCCTGGTAACCTGTACGCCCTATGGCATCAACAGCCACCGCCTGCTGGTGCGCGGCAAGCGTGTCGCCAACCCAGAGGAGGCGGCCCACATCACGTCGGACGCCATTCGGGTGGACCCGGTGCTGGTGGCCCCCGCGGCGGCGGCGCCTATGCTGATTGCGATGGCGTTGTGGCTCCTCATCAGTCCGGGGAGCAAAAAGAAGAAAAAGCGCAAGAAAAAAACCCAAAAGTCCGAATCTAACGACGAAAATATCATCTGACGCGGAAACGCGGATAGATTTTTGAGAAAGGCGGCGTCCCTATGAAATTGAAAACGATGTTTTACCGAGCCGCGGCTGGGGCGCTGTGCCTGTTGTTGTGTGTCTCCGGCCTGGGGCAGACCGCGCTGGCGGCGAAGGTCCCGGCGACCATTCCCGTGGATAAAAAGTGCTCGCTGACCATTCGATATCAGACCCCCAGCCAGGCCGCAACCAACGTGGAGTTTACGGTATATCGTGTGGCGAAGGTGACTTCAGAGCTCAAATTTAACGCGGAGGGCGCCTTTGCCGGTGTGCTGCAAGAGTCGATTTACCGGTTGGATAACCAGACGAAGTGGGCCTCTCTGGCGAGGTATCTGGTCAGCTATCTGGATGAGGCGAATGAGAACAAAAACACCTGGAAGCAGACGGTGAGCATGGGCAGGCTGGCGGCGAACACGGTGACGGAGCGGACGCTCACGGACCTGGAGCCGGGCCTGTATCTAGTGGTCGGCAAGCCCTATACGCGGGTGAGTACCCAAAGCAACGGCAATTTGACTACCACGGAGGCTGTGACGCCCACGCCATACCTGATCTGCCTGCCCAACTGGGAGCCGGTGGATACGAAGGGAAATTATGATTGGGTCAGGGATGTGACCTCGATCTGTACCAAGAAGGAAGAGGTCGAAAGCAGCAGCGTAAAAAATATCCAGGTGGCCAAGGTTTGGATCACAAACGGTCGCCCGCGCCCCAACAGCGTCACCGTAGGCCTCTACCGGGACGGGTACAGGGTGGAGACAGTGACACTCAGCGCGGCCAATAACTGGCACTATGTCTGGCAGAATCTGCCGGTGCTGGCGCCCAACGGCGTACCCTACGACTGGGATGTCCGGGAGGAGAATGTTCCAAACGGCTTCTATACCACTACGGATTGGGTCAACTCCTATAATGTGATAATTACGAACTATTCGCCTCCTCCGGGGGGCGGGAATAGCAATCCTCCCGGGGGTGGGACCTATCCTCCTGGGGGTGGGACCTATCCTCCTGGGGGTGGGACCTATCCTCCTGGCAATACGCCCCGGCCCACCCGAACGCCGGACATTCCCATTGATGACCCCGATGTTCCAATGGGCAATAAAACACCTCCTCCGGTAAACACTCCTCAGCTCAGTGGTCCGCCAGATGAGATCGAGCTGGACGATCTGGATGTGCCGTTGGGCGACCTGCCCCAGACGGGACAGCTCTGGTGGCCGGTGCCCATGCTGGCCGGCGCCGGTGTGCTCCTGCTGCTGGCGGGCCTGATCCAGCGCAGAAGGGGCGAGTACGATGAGGAATAAACGTGGACTTGTGTGCATCCTGGCGGGGCTGGTTCTGATCCTAGCCGCCTGTGGCTTGACGGTGTACAATATGGTGGATGAGAAGCAGGCAGGGGAAAATGTGGCGAAGGCGCTGGAGCATCTGCGTACCCAAACCATTGAGCCTGGAGAGCTGGAGCTTCCGGAGAATATTTTGCCTGTCTATGAGCTGGCCCCTGAGATTGATATGCCCACGGTGGAGATCGACGGACATGCGTATGTGGGGTATATCGATATACCCACGCTTGGTCTGAATCTGCCCGTGATGAGCGAGTGGACTTACCCCAAAATGAAGATTGCGCCGTGTAAATATTGGGGCTCTGTCTACCTGGACAATATGGTTATTTGTGCCCATAACTATGTGAACCATTTCGGCAAACTGGGGAACATCGCTGTGGGTGCTCCAGTCACCTTCACAGACGTGGAGGGGAATGTGTTCGAGTATACGGTGTCCGAGATGATCCAGCTCTGGCCCAACCAAACTCTGGAAATGGTGAAGGGCCTGGATTGGGATTTGACGCTGTTCACCTGTGACCGCAGCGGGCGGCAGCGCATTACGGTGCGTTGTGTGAGGGTGGAGGAAGCTGTCTCATAATTTGGGGTGGAAATCGGCCTCAAATTATGATATAATCAAAAAACATCCTGGATGTGGATAAAATGGATGTCTCCGTTTTGTTTGGGAAAAGAGGAGAGCCTTTATGAAAAAAAAATTCATCATCTCGTTGTTGCTGGCGGGTTGTTGTCTGCTCTCCGGCTGCTCGAAGACCGCTTCGGATGAGGATGTGTTCGGCAATCCGGACCCCGCTCCCGGCGGGAACGACCCCGTGGTTCAACAGACGCCTTCGGATGAGGATACCTCCGCTAGTGTGGAGCCCAGCGAGGATGTTCAGGGCGGCATTGCGCCGGAGAGCGGTCCAGTTGAGACGGATGCGCCGCCGGAGACGAGCGCTCCAGAGGGCGTCGGCGGCAATTTGCCCTCCGCAGGGAACAGCGCAGCGCCTGCCGCCAATAGTCAGCAGGGTGGCGGTGCTACCGTAGTTACAACACCTAACAGCAGTGTACAGGTCCCCAGCAGTGGAAAGCACACCAGCGCGCCCGTTACCCCTGCTCCCGCGCCCAGCACTGGTCCCTTTATTGACGAGGTGACCATGGGTGAGGGGGTGAATCTGGGTGAAGAGCTGGTCCCCATGACCGCGGCTCCGGCGGCTTTGCCCACGGTAATGACGCCGGTGGCCTCTGGCACGGCGGTGAAGACCGGCGGCGGCGCAGAGATTGACTACTCCAACAGCAAGGATGGCTACGTGATGGCCCGGTTTGCCGCCTCAAACAGCAAGCGCCTGCGGGTGCAGGTGGCGGGTCCTTCTACCACCTATACTTATGATTTGCCCACCGGGAAATGGGTAACCTTCCCCTTGTCCGACGGCAACGGAACCTACAAGACCACCGTGCTGCAAAATACCACGGGGAAGAAGTATGCTGTGCTGGCCTCTGCCTCCTTCCAGGTGGCGCTGGCGGACGAGTTTGCCCCCTTCCTGCGGCCCAATCAGTATGTGAACTATGAGGGCGCTACCAACACCATCGCCATGGCGGCCAGCCTGACCCGAAATATCAGTAAACCCTTAGACAAGGTGGGCGCGGTTTACAACTATGTGGTCAGTAACCTGACCTACGACCGGGCCAAGGCGGCTTCTGTGAGCAGTGGTTACCTGCCCGATTTGGACAGTGTACTGGCTAGTAAGACGGGAATTTGCTTTGACTATGCTGCCTTGATGACCGGGATGCTGCGCAGCCAAGGCATCCCCTGCAAGCTGGTGGTGGGCTATGCTGGCTCCACGTACCACGCTTGGGTCAGTGTGTGGACCCAGGAGACCGGTTGGGTAGATAACGCCATCTACTTCGACGGCACCACCTGGCACCGGATGGACCCCACCTTTGCCTCCTCCAGCAACAGTAGTGCAGATATCCTGCAATACATCGGGAATGGGAGCAATTACACGGTGAAATATCTTTATTGATACAGGGAGTTTTGCATGAAGAAACTGATTTCCAACGATGACATTGCAACTTTGTGTCTGGAGCTTTCTCTACTCCTCCACGCCGGTGTGAGCACGGGCGACGCCCTGTCCCTGCTGGCGGAGGAGGGGGACCGAAAGGGTATGCTCAAGGCCATGGCGGAGCAGGTGGACAGCGGCGAAACGCTGTCCGCCGCTTTGCGTGATAGCAAGGCGTTCCCACTCTACGTCTGCGGCCTGGTGGAGGTGGGCGAGCGCACGGGCCGTACCGAGGAGGCGCTGGCCGCCCTGTCCCAATATTACGAGGACCGGGTCCGGCTGAACCGCCGCGTGCGCAGCGCGCTGCTCTATCCAGCGGTAATGCTGGCGTTGATGCTGGTGGTCATCGGGGTGCTGCTGGTACGAGTTCTGCCCATTTTTGACGACGTGTATGCCTCCCTGGGCGGGCGGCTGACCGGTGTGGCGGCGGGTTTGCTGACCTTGGGTCAGTGGCTGGAGGGCGTTATACCCATGCTATATATTATGGTAGCGGTACTGGCTTTGCTGGTGCTGCTGTTCTCGGTTGTGGGGCCGCTGCGGCGGGGAGTGGTTTCCCTGTGGCAGAAAATCCATGGGGACAAGGGCGTCTCCCGAAAGCTGAACAATGCCAAGCTGGCCCAGGCGCTGGCCATGGGTATGGCCAGCGGTCTGCCCGTGGAGGAGGCCGTGGCACTGTCCGCCAACCTGATGGAGGGCGGTGCGAAAAAGCGCTGTGAAAGCTGCCAAAAGCGCTTGGAAAACGGAGAGGCATTGGGCGAGGCGCTGAAAAAAAGCGGTCTGCTCCCTGTCCGCCAGAGCCGCCTGCTGGAGCTGGGCCAGCGCAGCGGCGCGGGAGATGCCTCCATGGAGAAGATTGCCCGAGACCTGAGCGAGGAGGGTGAAGCCGCGCTGGACGCCATGGTCAGCCGGGTGGAGCCCGCCCTGGTGCTAGTGTGCTCGGTGCTGGTGGGCTTGATTCTATTGTCCGTGATGCTGCCCTTGATGCACATCATGAGCGCCATCGGGTGAGATTATGAAAAAGAGAAAGAGCGGACTTGGAGCACTTTTGCGAGGCCTGCTGCTGCCGGTGATCGCGGTGGCGGCGCTATTGTGCTTTGCCACGGCGGTGGACAGCTTGGACAGCGGACGGTCTGAGGAGGACCTGCGCCAGCTTGAGGAGACCCTGCGGCGCAGCTGCGTGGCTTGCTACGCCGCAGAGGGGGTCTATCCCCCCGACCTGGACTATTTGAAGGAGCGCTATGGCCTTCAGATCGACGAGGAACGGTATACGGTGAAATATTTCGCCTTTGCGGAGAATCTGATGCCGGATATCACTGTGCTGGAGAACGAGCCATGAAGAGACAGGGAACGAAGCATCAGATGGACGGCCTGCTGATGCTGTTATTGTTCGGCGTGTTCGCGGTATGCGTGCTGTCGGTACTGCTGACGGGGGCCAAGGCCTACCGCGGGCTAACAGACCGGGACCGGGCAGCCTACGACCGCCGGACCTGTGTGCAGTACATTGCCACGCGGGTGCGTCAGGGGGATATCGAGGGCGGCGTTACGGTGGAGCCTTTTGAGGATACGACGGCGCTGTGCATGACCCAGGACGGGTACATGACCCGGATCTATTGGCACGACGGATATTTGATGGAGCTGTACACCAGCGCAGACGCAGAGCTGTACCCGGAGGATGGGGAAAAGATCATGCCGCTGGAAAGCCTGTCGTTGGCTATGGAGGACGGGCTTGTGACTGCGGAGATCGGCGCCGCTGGGGGCGTGGTGGACACGCTGCGGCTGTCTCTGCGCTGTGGAGAGGGGGATTTGCTGTGAAAAGCAAGGCTCCCTTGCTTCTGATGGAGCAGATGGTGATGCTGCTGGTGTTCGCGCTGGCGGCGGCGCTGTGCCTCCAGGCGTTTGTAAACTCGGACGGGTCGTCAAGCCGCAGTGAGCAGCGGGACCGGGCGGTGACCCTTTGTCAGGAAGCGGCGGAGGTCATCCGTCACGGCGGCGGAGACCCGGAACACGCCCTGAGCAGGGCTGCGGAGCTGCTGGATACGGCCTACGGCGGATATTCTGAGGCCTATCCCCTCCAGATCAATTACAACGCGGATTGGACCCGGTCGGAGGACCGAAATTATGCCTACTGCCTGCGGGCGTGCGGTTTGGAGAGCGATGTGCTTGGGCTGTGCAAGGCGTTGGTGAAGGTGACGGACAGCACCGACACCCGGATATTGTTTGAACTAGAGGTAGCTTGGCAAGTGACGGAGGTGGAGATCGACGATGGCACAGCAGAGTAAGCCCCGGGAGCGGTTCTCCCCTCCGGCGGTAGGCGGCATCTCCCTCCTGGTGGTGTTTGCGGTGTTGTGCCTGACTGTGTTCGCCCTGCTGGCGCTGACCACCGTCCAAGCGGACACCCGGCTGGCGGACGCCTCTGCCAAGGCGGTGACGGATTACTACGCCGCCGACTGTCAGGCCCAGGAGATTTTGGCCCGGCTGAGAAGGGGCGAAGTGCCCGAGGGCGTGGAAAGCCAGTATTTGGACAGCATCATTTACCGCTATGCCGTCCCCATCTCGGATACCCAGGAGCTTCAGGTGGAGATCGAGATGAACGCGGAAGTGGAATTGTCGGGCCAGGAGCGGGCCTATAGAGTGCTCCGCTGGCAGGCGGCTCCCTCCGTGGCATGGGAATCGGACGAGTTTTTGGACATCTGGGACGGCAACTGATTATTAAAGGAGTAAATTATGACACGACTGACGGATTATTTACAGAGGGCTGTAAAGGACCACGCCTCCGACCTGTTTATCGTAGCGGGCGGTGCGGTGAGCGCCAAGATCGAAAACCGCCTGGTGCCCATCAGCGAAGACCGGGTGTTCCCTGCCGAGACGGAGGAGCTGGTTCGGGAGGTATACAGTCTGGCTGACCGGCCCATGGACCGTTTTCTCCAGCAGGGAGACGATGACTTTTCCTTCTCTATGGCAGGCATGGCCCGGTTCCGGGTGAACGTATACCGCCAGCGTGGTTCCATGGCGGCAGTGATTCGTGTAGTGGCCTTCGACATCCCCCATTGGACAGATCTGTCGATTCCAGACCAGGTGATGAATCTGGCGGAGGTGGCCCATGGCATGGTGCTGGTCACTGGTACGGCGGGCAGCGGTAAGTCCACCACCCAGGCCTGCATCATCGACCGGATCAACCGGACACGGGAGTGCCACATCATTACCTTGGAGGACCCCATCGAGTACCTCCACCGGGACCGTCGGAGTATTGTCAGCCAGCGCGAGGTGGCCATCGACACCCAAAACTATCCCTCTGCTTTGCGGGCCTGCCTGCGTCAGGCGCCGGACGTCATTCTGCTGGGCGAGATGCGCGACCAGGAGACCATCCATACCGCCATGACGGCGGCGGAGACGGGGCACCTGCTCATCGCCACCCTCCACACCAAGGGGGCGGTGAACACCATCGACCGCATTGTGGACACCTTCCCCAGCGGACAGCAGGACCAGGTGCGGGTCCAGCTGAGCATGGTGCTGCACACGGTAGTTTCTCAGCAGTTGGTGCCGGATACCAAGGGAGGCTTGGTGCCTGCCTTCGAAATCATGCACGTAAACAACGCGATCCGGAGTCTGATCCGGGATAGCAAGACCCATCAGATCGACAACGCCATCGCCGCAGGCGGGGCAGAGGGCATGGTCAGTATGGACCAGTCCCTGCTGGCGCTGTACAAGAGCCGTCAGATTACAGCGGAGACGGTGATGTCCTATGCGGACAATCCGGACCAGTTGAAACGAAGAATGATGTAAAACCGCGGGCCGGAGCTTTCGCTCCGGCCCATTTCTTGCGATGAATACGATTATCGCGCCAAATAGTAGCTGAACTCACTCTCAGTAAGGGTATAGCCTTGAGATTGAGCGGCGCTCAGAATGGCTGCGGAATCGTCGAACAGAGAGTTTTTGGACAGAAAGATATAGTCTGGCGTCTTGTCCGGGTTGAGCTGATAGTAACACTCCAACCGGTCTAACGCAGCCTGGTTCTCGCCGGAAATCCAAGCGGAAAAGGTGGCGTACTCCATGGGATCGGTGGCCAGACAACACCAGGAGCGTTCGTTCAAAATCAGCAGCTTGCCCTGGGGTAGGGTCTTGTAGATCTGTAATTCTCCGTTCAGCCGCTCATAGACCTCAGCGCGGTGTTCAGTGGTGCGGATACCGTGGGCAGGGCCCTCCTGAAGCTGAAAGGTGAGGGCAGAAGGCGGGTCGTCCATGAAGCAGTGAAGGGCCTTAACACGGACCTGAAGGGTCAGCAGGACAGCCACCGTGAGAGCTGCCGCGCTCAGAGCCGCCCGAAACGGCCAGGTTATAGAGGCTGATCCGTTTTGTTCCTCAACCATTTCCCGGAGAAGCTGCCCGACAAACAGCAGGCTGACAGCGTTGGTCACAGCGCAGGCCATAGAAATGGCATAGAAAAAGTTGTTAGAGCCCAGTGTGACGGCCACGGCATAGACGATTCCACCCAGAAACAGGGTGACAAACAGGCCCCAGGGCCGCTGCTGGCAGAGAAAAAAAGCGGTTAATCCTACGAACAGCAGGGGGAGCATAATGGCATTGTAATAGGTATTCACAGCATCAGGCCAGAACAGCGTATAGCTTATCAGAGTCAGTGCACAGGAGGCGGTGAAGTAGATGCTCCGGCGGGTTTTGCGGTTCCGATCCGCCAATAGGACCAGAAGGAGGACCAGAAAACCGATCAGCACGTATTGGAACAGGGGATGGCAGTGGACCAGGTTATGCCAGGCGTTTTGCAGCTTGACCGTAAGCGCCATCCCCTGGTGCTCCGGGTCGGACAAAATGTGAGGCAGGCTGTCCAGCACGCCGCGTATGCCGCAGGTGAGCATGATATAGAGGAAAAACAGTGCGGCGGCAACAGCGGCCCCCGCCGTAAGCCACAGCAGGCGGGAGGAGGACAAAATGTCACTGCTTGTTTCATTCGCGACAGTCTTTTGCCGCATCCACAAGATGTGGATGCCCACTCCGACGGCATAGAGAAACCAGACCGCCGCAAAATAGGGGCAGCACAGCACCGCTCCGGCGAGGCATAGGCCGGACAGTGCCCAGCACCACCGCGTTTCGAAGGTGGCCAGGAGTAGGCCGGACACCAGGATAAAATCCATCGCCATGGTGTTATAGCTTAGCGCCATGATATCATAGGGGGCAAAAAGGAACCAGGACAGGGCGGCGGCAATGGAGGCCAGACCGTATTTTTTGGTGCGCAGGTAGCAAAACAGCGACACCAGAGCGTGAAACACCACATAAACATACCGCGCCGAAAGCAGGATGCCGTCGGTGGAGCCGGTGATGGTCCGATAAAGCCACACCAACGGCGTGGTGATGAGCCCCGCCATCTGGGACACGTGCCATTCGTCGGCAAACAGCACATCGCCCATGCTCAGCCGGTGGGGGATGGTGAGGTAGAAGGCGTCGTCGTAGGACCCGAAGCCGAAGGGGCATTTCCATAGAGCAAACACCAGCGCGGCGCCGAAAAGGACGGAAAAAATGATATCAAGCGGGGGCATTTTCAGCTTTTTCAAGTGTGACAAAGGGACTGCTCCTCCTTATTTGATCTCCGCCATGATCCGGGCGATGAGAGCCACCCGGCGGAAGGGGGTCATAAGATACCAGCCGTCGGTGTAGGGGACCATGTCCTGGGCGATGCGCACCGATAGCTCAAGAGCCAATTCCTCGGCCTCCTCCCGGCTGACGCCCTCATAGCGCTTGACGATGTCCCCCGGCACAGACACACCGGCCACTTCGTTGTTGAGAAAGAGGGCGTTGCGGTGGCTGACAATGGGAAAGACGCCGCCCAAAATCTTTCCCTTCAAGGTTTGACGGGCCAGAGCCAGGTTTTCCAACGCCTGGGGGGAGTGCACCGGCTGGGTGAGGAACCCCGCCGCGCCGTATGCCTCTTTTTCCTGGGCCAGCTCCAACTGCTTGGAAAAGTTGGCAGCGTTCAGGTTCAGCGCCCCGAAAACCTGGAAGGGGGTGGACAGCCCGTGGTCCACCAGCCCACTGACGTAAGCCATCAGCTTGCGGGAGTTGAAGTTAAACACACTCTTTACCTCGTCCCGGTCCTGGGTGGGGATGGGGTCGCCGGTGACCAGCAGGACGTTGTGGACGCCCTCCATAGACAGTCCCAGCAAAAGGGCCTTCGTGGCGTTCAGGTTGCGGTCCCGGCAGGTCAGGTGGGGGAGAGGCTCCAGCCCGATTTCCCGGTGAATCTTGCAGGCCAACAGGGAGCTGTCCGCCCGGGGACGGCCCACGGGGCAGTCCGCCACGGTGACGGCGTCCGCTCCCGCGTCCCGCAGGACTCGGACACCCTCCATAAACGCGGTCACATCATCGTCCGCCGGGGGGTCCAGCTCCACGGCAATGACCCGCCGGCCAGATTCCAGCTTATTCCGAAGGCGGTTCTGCCCCAACCGCAGGCCGGCCTTTTCCCGCGGCCGGGCGGGGAGGGGGGCGGAGGCTTTGGAGCGCTCTTGCAAAGCGCCACAGGCGCGTGCGATATACTGGGGTTGTGTGCCGCAGCAGCCGCCCACAATGGCCGCGCCCGACTGGGCGATTTCCGCCAGCTGAGCGGCAAAATAGTCCGCCTGACCCTGGTATACCACCCGGCGGCCCAGCACGGTGGGATAGCCTGCGTTAGGCATAACGGACAGCGCCTTTCCGCTGAGGACGGACAGGTCCATTCCCCGGACCAGCTCCAGCAGATGGTGAGGCCCGGAGACGCAGTTGAAGCCCACGGCGTCCACCGCCTTCAGGGCGGCGGTGCGCTCGAACAGAGTGCGGGCAGAAAGCCCTTCCCGGGTGATGCCGTCCGGGGCCACAGCGAAGGACACCAGCAGGAAGGCGGCAGGACAACGCTCCTTCAAATGCTGCGCCAGCTGGAGGATGCCCTCGTCAGTGGGCAGAGTTTCCACAATAAAATGGGTCAGTCCTTGCGCGAGAAAGAGGTCGGTCCGTTTACAGTAAACCTCTCCAGGGCCGGCTGCACCCTCCCGAGATACGGGGCCCAAATCTGCGAATACGTATGCATTAACATCCCGGGCCGTATCCAGAGCGATGCGGCACCCGGCTTCGATGATGCGCCGGGCGGTGTCCTCATCCCCGCTCACATCAAAGGTGTTGGTGCGGATGGCTTGGCAGCCCGCCTCCAAATAGGCGCGGTGGATGGCGGCAATTTCCTCCGGAGCGTCTAAATTTGCCAGCTCACAGCGGGCCTCGGCCCGGTTGGGGCGGGAGGCGTAGAAGGTCCCCATGGCCCCGTCGAAGAGCAGGGGCCTGCCCTGCGCTAAAAAATCCCGAATATTCATGAGCCAAACACCTTTCGGGCGATGTCCACCGACTGGCGGGCGTCTTTGGCGTAGTGGTCCGCCCCCATCTGAGCGGCATATTCCGGCGTCACCACCGCGCCGCCCACCCAGATCATTGGGGGACTTTCCAGGGTGTGCAGGAGTTTGATGGTCTCTTCCATGGCGGGCAGGGTGGTGGTCATGAGGGCGGACAGGCCCACCAGAGGGATATTTTGGGCCCGGACAGTGTCCAGAATGACCTCCGGCGGCACATCTCGGCCCAGGTCGATGGCGTCGTAGCCGTAGTTTTCCATCACAGTGCGCACGATGTTCTTGCCAATGTCGTGTATGTCGCCCTTGACGGTGGCGATGACGAATTTGCCCTTTTTCACTGGGGCCCCGCCCTTTTCGGCGATGGAGGCCTTGACAGTCTCAAACACGGCCTGGGCTGCCTGGGCCGCGCTCAAAAGCTGGGGCAGAAAGGCCCGGCCCGCCTCATAATCCGTCCCCACCTTGTCCAGGGCAGGGATGAGGCGCTGTTCCACGAGAGAAAGCTCATCCTGGGTCTTTAGCGCTTCCCGGGCCAGTTTCCCAGCGTCGCCCTCCAAGCCGCGCGCGATGGCGTCCTCCAAAGTGAGAGACGCGCCGCCGGCGGCGGGAGCGCTGGGGACAGGGGCCGCATCGGCGAAGCGGGCGATGTAGTCCCTACTGCCCGCATCCTCGCCAGACAGCACCTTGAACGCCGCTACGGCGTCCATGATCTCCCGCTGGTTGGGGTTAATGATGGGCAGGGTCAGCCCCGCCGCCAGGGCCTGAGTCAAAAAGCTCCGAGTGACGGCCACGCGGTTGGGAAGCCCAAAGGAGATGTTGGATACCCCCAGTACCACCTGCAGGCCCAATTCCTCCCGCACCATGCGCACGGCCTTCAGCGTCTCCGCCGCCTGTTCCTGTTGGGCGGACACGGTGAGGGTCAGGCAGTCGATCCACACGTCCTCCGCCGGGATGCCGTAACGAAGGGCCGCGTCCAAAATCCGCCGGGCGATGGACACCCGGCCCTCAGCGGTCTGGGGAATGCCGTTTTCGTCCAGGCACAGGCCCACCACGCTGGCCCCGTACTTTTTTACGATGGGCAAGACGCGGTCCAGCACGGCCTGTTCGCCGTTCACTGAGTTCACCGCCGCCTTGCCGTTGTAGACCCGCAGGCCCGCCTCCAGCGCGTCGGCGTTGGTGGAGTCCAGCTGGAGGGGGAGCGCCACGGCGCTCTGGATTTTTTTCACCACCTGGGGCAGCATGAAGCCCTCGTCTACCCCCGGAAGGCCCACATTTACGTCCAGGATATCCGCGCCCGCGTCCTCCTGCTGGACGGCCGTGTCCAGGATATAGTCCAGGTCTTTTTCCAGCAGGGCCTGCTGGAAACGTTTCTTGCCCGTGGGGTTGACGCGCTCGCCGATGACCCGTACGCCGCTGAGTTTGCAGGGCGTCATAGCGGAGCAGACGAAGCCGGTGGACTCGTATATCCTTGGTGTGGGAGTTTTGTCTTTCAGGGCATTGGAGAGGGTCCGAATATAGTCCGGCGAGGTGCCGCAGCAGCCGCCGAAGATGGTGACGCCTACGTCCAGGCAGGGGAGCAGGGACTTGACAAATTCCTCCGGTCCCATATTGTATTTCCCGGTGGCCGGGTCAGGCAGGCCTGCGTTGGGCTTAGCGATGACGGGCAGACGGGTGTTCTCACACAGCTCCTTCAGCAGGGGGGCCAGCAAGTCCGGCCCCAGGGAGCAGTTCAGGCCGATGGCGTCCGCCCCCAGGCCCTCCAGCGTCCGGGCCATGGAGGGGACGGTACACCCGGTGAAGGTGCGGCCGTTCTGCTCAAAAGACATGGTGACCAGCACGGGCAGGCTTGTGTTCTCTTTCACTGCCAATAGGGCGGCTTTGGCCTCATACAGGTCGGTCATGGTCTCGATGGATACCAGGTCCGCCCCGGCCTTTTCGCCCGCGATGGCCACTTCTTTGAAATACGCATAGGCCCGCTCAAAGGGCAGAGTGCCCAAGGGCTCCAGCAGCTCCCCCAGGGGGCCCATGTCCAGCGTCACCTTCACATCCGTCCCGGCGGCAGCATCTTTTGCGATCGCTACGGCGGCGGAAACCACCTCGTCCACTGTACGTCCCGTCCCGGCCAGCTTGGGCGCGCTGGCCCCAAAGGTGTTGGCGCAAACGATTTGACTGCCTGCGTCAATATATTCCCGGTAGATGGAGCGCAGCAGGTCCGGGTCGGTGAAGTTGAGCAGCTCCGGCTTGCCTCCGGGGGATAGGCCCCTCTGCTGTAAGACGGTGCCCATAGCGCCGTCTAAAATGACGATGCCGTTGTATAAAAAATCAAGATCCACAGGTTTTTCCTCCCTTGCGGTATTGGCAATGCTCTTTCAGAACGCAAAACCCACAGCCCCGGATACGGGCGGGCTGGGGACGGTCTGACAAACCGATGACGGCGGTCACTGACTTGGAGGGATTTATGAGGAAGCTATCCGTCACCTGCACCCCCAGCCTCCGAGGGGCATCCAGCAGAGCGCAGACATCTTTTTGAAGCGTCAGCGGTAGGCCGCCGTAGCCGGGACTGAACCGGTCAGTGCGGTACAGCTCCGGGAAACGGGCGGAAATCTCCTCCTCTGCAGCGTCACAACCCGATTCAACCCAGGCCGAGCCGCAGGCGTCCAGCATCGCGGCGCGGGCCATGCTCCGGGCCTGTTCCGCCCGCAAGAGTGTTTCGAAGCCCGCCCCCAGTGTGCAAACCAAAAGCACCGCCTGGGAACACTCCCCCAGCATCCGCGCCGTCATCGCGCCGGGCAGGGTGAGTCCGGCGCCCTCAAGGGTGGGGCCCGATTCTAAATGGGAGAGTGAGTACACCCGCCAGATGTACCGGGGTGTCACCGAGCGGGTGAGTTTGTCCGCGACGGTGGATAACTCAGCCAACAGGGCGGGGTCCGGCCCCCCCCCCACCCCCAGATAGCGCAGGGGCTCGGACAGGTCCAGCTTCATTTGACCACCTTCCTTTCCACTTTAAGCCAGCCTCTATCATACCGCAAACTCAGCAAAAAATCTATGTAAAAATTGTTTGACTGGCCCAAAACTGGGGCGGTGGTCTCTGTACTTTTTGCTTCCAATATGCTATCATGAGTTTCAGCGGAGATAAAAACACAGCCCCCGTTGGGTAGTCGGGGCGCGGGAGTCCACCCTCCCGCCAGTAACCTGCCTCCTTGGTTGTCCCTTCTCTGCGAAGTGATTTTTAAGGAGGACAACTGAATATGAGCGTTTCCAAATCATGGCTGACCGTGTATTTCGAGCCGCCCTTCTGGGTGGCGCTGTACCGGCGGGAGGACGGGGACAGCTGCCGGGTGTGCAAGGTAACCTTCGGCGGCGAGCCCCGGGACCAGGAGGTATTGGATCATTTCCAGTCCCATTGGCGGGAGCTGACCTTTAGCCCGCCGGTGAAGAGGGAACGGTCCACAGAGCGGGCCGTCAACCCAAAACGGGCTCGGCGGGAGGCCAGAAGAGCTGTCCGGCCCACGGGCACGGGGACAAAAGCCCAGCAGGCCCTTCAGCTTCAGCGGGAGCAGCAGAAGGTGGAACGCAAGGTCGTCTCCAGAGAACGCCGCGAGGCGGAGCGGGAGCGGAAGCTGGCCCTTCGTCAGGAGAAACGCCGGGAAAAGCACAAGGGGCATTAGTCCCTTGTGCCGCGCGTTTCTCGCGTGCCAAGGACAGGAAAATTCATGGGTGAACAAATGGACAAAACTATTTTTGCCTGTAAATCGAGGTAGACAAGTTGGCGAAAATATGGTAGACTAAATAGCGCATAACGAGCAAGCGCATCACCAAATTTCAGATAGGAGGAAAACCCAAGATGAATATACTCGTCTGTGTCAAGCAGGTGCCGGACACCACCGAGATCAAAATCGATCCGGTGAAGAACACCCTCATTCGTGACGGCGTTCCCAGCATCGTCAATCCCTTCGACGGCTACGCCCTGGAGGCCGCCGCCCGCATTAAGGACAAGAACCCCGATACCAAGATCGTGGTCCTGTCCATGGGCCCCCCGCAGGCCACCGCCGCTTTGAAGGAGTGCCTGGCCATCGCCGCTGATAAGGCATATCTGGTGTCCGGTCGGACCTTCGGCGGCTCCGACACTCTGGCCACCAGCTACATCCTGTACAACGCTGTGAAGAAGGTGGAGGAGCTGGAGGGCGCGAAGTTTGACGCCATCTTCTGCGGCAAGCAGGCCATCGACGGCGACACCGCCCAGGTGGGCCCGGAGCTTGCCGAGCACCTGGGTTATCCCCAGGTTACCTACGGCCTGGAGGCTGAGGTTGACGGCGATATGCTGAAGGTAAAGAAGGAAGTGGAGGAGGGCGTCGAGGTCATCGGCGTCAAGTTCCCCTGCCTGGTGACCTACACCAAGCCGGCCTGGGACCCCCGCTACCCCACCATCAAGCGGAAGATGGCCGCCAACCGGGCGGAGATCCCCGTGCTGGGCGACGACGCCTTCCCGGACATCGACACCACCCGCATCGGCCTGAAGGGCTCTCCCACCAACGTGAAGAAGACCTTTGTGCCTCAGAAGAAGAGCGGCGGCGTGAAGATTCAGGAAGAGGACAACGCCGCTTCTGCTAAGAAGCTGTTCGAGCTGCTCAGCGGCGCCAGCATTATTTAAGGGAGGGGAAGCACAATGGAAGCCAAGACCAAAGACCTGTGGGTATTCGTAGAGACCAATGAGGACGGCACTGCCAAGAATGTGGGCATCGAGCTGCTGACCCCCGGCAAGATGATGGCGGGCAAGCAGGGCGGCGCTCTGGTGGCCGTGGTCATCGGCAGCGGCGTGGACGAGGCGGTGAAGGCCGCCAACGAGCACGGCGCGGATAAGATCATCGTGGTGGACGGCCCGGAGTACAAGCACTTCACCACCGACGCCTACGCCACCGCCATCTGCACTCTGGTGGAGAAGTACGGCCCCACCAGTATGCTGATCGGCGCCACCAACAACGGCCGCGACGTGGGCCCCCGGGTCAGCTGCCGCCTCAAGACCGGCCTGACCGCCGACTGCACCGCACTGGACATCGACGAGGAGACCGGCAACGTGGCGTGGACCCGTCCCGCCTTCGGCGGCAACCTGATGGCCACGATTCTGTGCCCGAACAACCGTCCCCAGATCGGCACCGTCCGTCCCGGCGTGTTCAAGAAGAGCGACGCCGTGGAGGGCAAGGCTGAGATCATCAAAGAGGACGTCCATGTGCCCGAGGACCAGATCCGCACCCAGGTGATCGAGCTCATCCGCGAGATGGGCGGCGAGAACGTGGACCTGGAGGGCGCTGAGATCATCGTGTCCGGCGGTCGCGGCGTGGGCGGCCCCGAGGGCTTCGAGACCATCAAGGCCCTGGCCAAGGAGCTGGGCGCTACCGTGGGCGCTTCCCGTGCCGCCGTGGACGCGGGCTGGATTGCCCACGCCCATCAGGTGGGCCAGACCGGCAAGACCGTGGGTCCCAAGCTGTACATCGCCTGCGGCATCAGCGGCGCCATCCAGCACCTGGCGGGCATGAGCGGTTCTGACTGCATCGTGGCCATCAACAAGGACCCCGACGCCCCCATCTTCGACGTGGCCGACTACGGCGTGGTGGGCAACCTGTTCGAGGTGCTCCCCGTCTTGGTGGACGAGATTAAGAAGGCCCGCGGCTAATATAATTCATGCGTCGTCGTATCCCCGCTCCCCGAAAAGGGGCGGGGATGCCGGCAATATAACGATGAAAGGATAATGCGCTATGAATTTTCATTGGAACGAAGAAGAGCAGGAAATCCTTGATATGCTTCATGATTTCTGCCTGAAGGAGGTTGCCCCCATCGCCGCCGAGGTGGACGAGAACGAGCGCTTCCCCGAGGAGACCTGGCACAAGCTGGCCGATATGGGCATGATGGGCGTACCCTTCCCCGAGGAGTACGGCGGGGCTGGCCTGAGCTACCTGAACTACATCGGTGTGTGTGAGGAGCTGGCTAAGCACTGTGCCACCACCTCCGTCATGGTGTCCGCCCACTCATCCCTGTGCTGCTGGCCCATCAGCCAGTACGGCACTGAGGAGCAGAAGCAGAAGTACCTGTCCAAGCTGTGCTCTGGCGAGTGGCTGGGCGCCTTCGGTCTGACCGAGCCCGGCGCCGGCACCGACGCCGCTATGCAGAAGACCGTGGCCGAGGACAAGGGCGACCACTGGGTGCTCAACGGCTCCAAGATCTTCATCACCAACGCTGGCTTCGCCAACGTGTTCGTGGTGTTCGCCATGACCAACAAGGAGCTGGGCACCAAGGGCATCTCCGCCTTTATCGTGGAGCGTGACTTCCCCGGCTTCAAGGTGGGCTCCCACGAGAAGAAGATGGGCATCCGCGGCTCCTCCACCTGTGAGCTGGTGTTCGAGGACTGCATCGTGCCCAAGGAGAACCTGCTGGGTGAGCTGAACAAGGGCTTCAAGGTCGCCATGACCACTCTGGACGGTGGCCGGATCGGTATCGCCGCTCAGGCTCTGGGCATTGCGCAGGCCTCCATCGACGAGTGTGTGAAGTACGTCAAGGAGCGCGTGCAGTTTGGCCGCCGCATCAGCCAGTTCCAGAACACCCAGTTCCAGCTGGCCGATATGCAGGCCAAGGTGGACGCCGCCCGTCTGCTGGTCTACCGCGCCGCTCAGGCAAAGCAGGACCACGAGCCCCACAGCCATCTGGCCGCCATGGCCAAGCTGGTGGCCGCCGAGACCGCTTCCGACGTGACCCGCCGCACCCTCCAGCTCACCGGCGGCTACGGCTATACCCGCGAGTATCCCTTTGAGCGCATGATGCGCGACGCCAAGATCACCGAGATCTACGAGGGCACCTCCGAGGTCCAGCGGATGGTCATCTCTGGCTGGATGGGCGTGAAGTAAAAGCCTGTTCTTCTTCGTAAGCTGAAAAGAGCGCTCCGCCGATTAGGGGCGGTGACGTAAGAAAACATTTTAAGCGAGGGTCGGCGTAGCGTCAAGCTGCGCCGACTTTCGCATTATTTTGGTCTTGGGCAGTTTGGGATTGCTCCCGCGCTCCCTCAAAATCAAACGCACCAATGAAGTTATAGACGATTTCAATTTCCCGGATTTTCACCCGCTTCTGCTGTTCGTCGGTCGTGTAGGTGTCGGACACCCTGATCTGTTCCACGAACTCACGCAGGATAGTGGCGTCAAGCTGGGTCATGTCCGTGTACTTCTTCACTGTCAGCGCCAGTGATAAAATGTAAGAAAACGCCGAGGAAAAAATGTAATTTTGT